>JAUYQT010000259.1 GCA_030697085.1 Azonexus sp.
CAAAATCAAGCCCGGTTCGCCGGGCTTTTTGTTGGCTGCGCCAGCCCGGCTTTGGCACAATGTCGCGATGCATCCTGAAGACCTATTATTACTGCTCAAACGCACCATGCCTTATGGCAAATACAAGGGGCGTCTGATTGCCGATCTGCCGGGGAATTACCTCAACTGGTTTGCCCGCGAGGGCTTTCCGGACGGCGAAATTGGCCGTTTGCTCGCTTTGATGCAGGAACTTGACCATAACGGCTTGTCATCGCTACTCGACCCCTTGCGCCAGAACTTGCCCAAATAAAAGCGCCGGTTGCTGCGGTCAACCGGCGAAAAGTGGCAAAAAATCGTAATGCTTATTTCACGTTGAACTGTTCGCGCAGGCAAGCCTTGTGCTCGGGACCAAACTTGTCCTTGCAGGCTTCGCGCGCCTTGCCATGTAATTCGTCCCGCTGCGGCTGGCCGGCCTTGCTGCGCTCTGTTGCGGGCATTTTTTGCCGAATACACTGACGAAATGCCGGGCCGGTTTGCTCCTTGCACGCCTGATAAACCTGTTTCCGTATTTCGCACTTTTGCGGGTTGGCGACCTTGCTGCAATCCAAATTTTGCATTTGTTCGCCCATGCAATGACGACGATCGGCGCCAGTCTTGTCTTTACAGGCGGCGTGCGCCTGAGCATGGGCTTGCCGATGCGCCTGGCAAGCTTCCGGGTTGGCTGATTGCGCGCAGTCGCGTTGGCCGCGTCGGTTGGCACTGCGCTGGCCGGCGTTGTTGCCATCATTCATCTTGCTCATTTCCGGGCCACCCATTCCTCCACCCATGCCTGAAGCGGGTTGAGCGAATGCGGGCAGGCAGAATAGCGAGGCGATCAACGTACTGGCTAGCATGATCAAACGGGGTTTCATGAGTCTCTCCTTTTAGTTGGCTCGCTTTTATTCTAGAAGCCCTCCAGCGCTGGCTTGCGGCAAGTTGTAACCGAGTGCAAGCCAAGGGTGGGATGCTTACAAAGCGTTACCGGTGCCATGCTATATTTCTTCGCATGACTGAAAAAAATGTTCATGAACACCGCCTGACAATTTCCGAATTGCTCGATTGGCTGGTGGCCGATGCGCTGGTTGAGCCGGATATCGCTGAGGCGTTGAAGGTTGAACGGCGTCTACATGGCGCCAAAACTCACCCCCTGATTGTTGTCGCCGATCAGAAATGGCGCAGCCTAAAGGCACCCGAGCGCTTGCTGACGCTGGAGGTTCTGACCGAATGGCTGGCCGGGCGAGTCGGGCTGGATTATCTGCATATTGATCCGCTCAAGATCGATTTCACCGGGGTGGCTGAAGTGATGTCCAGCGCCTATGCCGGGCGTTTTGGCATTCTGCCGGTGGCGGTGAGCACGCGGGAGGTGGTGATTGCGACCGCCGAACCTTACATCCGCGAGTGGATCGAGGAACTCAAGCCGATCCTGCGCAAGGAAATTCGTCTGGTCATGGCCAATCCGGAAGATATCAGCCGTTATCTGGTTGAGTTTTTCAATCTGGCCAAGTCGGTCAAAAAAGCCGCGGCCAAAGGCCAAATTAGTGCCGGATTGTCGAGCTTTGAACAACTGGTTGAGCTAGGCAAGGTCAATAAGCAATTCGATGCCAACGACCAGCATATTGTTCATATTGTTGATTGGCTCTGGCAATACGCCTTCGATCAGCGCGCTTCGGATATCCATATCGAACCGCGCCGGGATATGGGGATTGTTCGCTTTCGCATTGACGGCGTGCTGCATCAGGTCTATCAAATTCCGATGACGGTGATGACGGCGATGACCAGTCGCATCAAACTGCTCGGCCGCATGGATGTGATTGAAAAGCGCCGGCCGCAAGATGGTCGCGTCAAGACCCGTACACCCGCTGGGCGCGAAGTGGAGTTGCGTCTTTCAACCTTGCCGACGGCGTTTGGCGAAAAGCTGGTGATGCGGATTTTCGATCCGGAAGTGCTGGTGCGTGACCTGCGCTCGCTGGGCTTTTCCGAGGAGGATCAGACGCGCTGGAAGCAGATGACCAAATCACCCAATGGCATCATTCTGGTCACCGGTCCGACCGGTTCGGGCAAGACGACCTCGCTTTATACGACGCTGAAGCAACTGGCAACGCCGGAAGTTAACGTCTGCACGATTGAAGATCCGATCGAAATGGTCGAGTCGTCGTTTAATCAGATGCAGGTTCAGCACAGCATCAATATGGGCTTTGCCGATGGTATTCGGGCCTTGATGCGGCAGGATCCGGATATCGTGATGATTGGCGAAATCCGCGATCTGGAAACCGCCGACATCGCGATC
>JAUYQT010000345.1 GCA_030697085.1 Azonexus sp.
TGGGTCAACTTTAAGCGCCGCTTCCGGCTTGCCCCGCCGATCCTGCCAGGTGAAACGATTGTTGGCTCACAAGTCGCCGCTTTCCATATCCGCGACAATCTGCGTCATCGCAATGAAATCCTGCACGCCTACCTTGAGGCAATTAATGCAGCCAAACATGAAATCCTGATTGCTAACGCCTATTTTCTCCCCGGCGTCCGTTTCGGTCGCGCCCTGCAGGCCGCAGCTCGACGCGGGGTAAAAATCAGCATCCTGCTGCAAGGCAAGACCGATCACCCAATGCTGCGCTTCGCCACACAAGCGCTTTACGCGGCAGCGCTGGAAAACGGCATTCGCATTTTCGAGTATGAAACAAGCTTCATGCACGCCAAAGTGGCGGTGGTCGATAGCATCTGGGCCACCGTCGGCTCATCCAACATTGATCCGTTCAGTCTTTTGCTGGCCAAAGAGGCCAATCTAGTCGTGCGTGATCGCGAATTTGCCAGTCAGCTACACGCCAGCATTAATCAAGCGATTAGCAGCGGCGGACGTGAAATGGGACTTGACGAAATGAGTCGGCAACCCTGGCACTCACGCTTTATGCGCTGGCTCAGCTACGGTCTGGTGCGCGCCCTGGTCGGCATCACCGGTTATGGCCCGAAGCACTGGCAGGCCGATGAAGAAACGCCGGGTCTTACGGCAGAATCGCCCAAGGAATAGTAGCGACCCGCGGAATGGCGGCAAAGCGCCAGTTTTCTATTGCCCAAGCCCAGACATCACGAGCTTTAGCCCGGACCAATTCCGCCGGTGCAGGCTGACCGAGAAATTGCAAGGCACGAACCAACTCAGGTGCCGCATCGGAGATATTCAGCCGGGGCGCCCGCGTTTGTTTGGACAACTTCTCACCCGCCGCATTACTCACCACCGGCAAATGGGCATAGCGCGGTTCGGTAAATCCCAGGCAACGCTGCAGCCAAATTTGACGCGGCGTTGAGGCGAGCAAATCAGCGCCCCGCACAATATCGGAAATCCCCTGAAAATCATCGTCGACCGCAACCGCCAACTGATAGGCGAACAATCCATCGGCCCGGCGCAATACAAAGTCACCCACATCAGACTCAAGTTGCTGCGCCAAGCGGCCCTGCAAACGATCGATAAAACTGATCGCCCGATCATCCACCCGCAACCGCCAGGCCCGCGCCAAACGTCCATCTGACAAACCATTTCGACAAGTTCCAGGATAAGCCAAGCCGCCATCAATCGCCGGCCGGCGGGCCGAATCGGCAATTTCCTTGCGTGAACAGGCGCAACCATAAACCAGGCCAGCCAACTGCAAACGTGCCAAGGCCTCGGCATAAGCTTCAAAACGCTGACTTTGCCAAAGCACCGGACCATCCCATTCAAAGCCGAAAGCCGCCAGTGTGGCAAGAATCTGCTCAGCCGCTCCCGGCACAATGCGCGGCGTATCGACATCCTCCAGGCGCAGCAGCCACTCACCGCCCTGCGTCCGGGCATCGAGATAACTACCGACAGCGGCAACCAGCGAGCCAAAATGCAGCGGCCCGGTCGGTGAAGGCGCAAAGCGTCCGCGATATTGCGATTTCATGCAGTTACCTGAAAAGTAGCTCAAACAAATCAGGCGCCAGAATATCAAACCGCCCCGCCTCGAGATCAAACTCGGCCACCTGAGTCAGCGGCCCCGCAATTATCGCGGCCTCATAAACCATCCATGAAAGTTTGCTGACTGGCAACCGCAACGGCCCCAGCGAATTGCCATGCCGTAACACGGCAAGCATCTTGCGTAAAGGGAAGACAGCGCGATACAGCGCAAACGTCACATGCGGCACGAAACCAGCATTTTGTGCGCCGCCATCGAGAATCTGGCGCAAGTTTGCAATACCGCCATCCAGATCGTGCACTGAAAAATACGCCGCCGCGGTAAAGCTCGCAGGCGCGCCAATTTCAACCCAAAATGGCTTGGGCCAAGCCCGCTGCAATGCCTCACGCTGTGTCGCAAAACACCCCAGGCTGTAATCATCAGCCTGCCCCACCTGAGCGGCGGGAAAACCACAAAGCCCAACCGTCAGATGCGGCTGCCGCACGTAACCCGCCAAAGCGTAGTCGCTCAATACTCGACGCATTTCGGCGCTGGCCTGGCACAAAACTGCGATATCGAAATCAAGCGCCCAAACTGAATAAAACGCTCGCCCCCGCCGCCAATCGACAAAATCCTTCTGCTCGCTGGGCAATGTCAACAAAGGCATCAGTTAACTTTCACGCACCAGAATGAATATCTCGCTCAACTATTACCAACAAGGCAATCCTGAATGAGCAGGTCGCGAATCTGAAGCTTGCGCGGTAGCTTTTGATTAATCGCCACATACAGTTGCCGCCGTACTGCTGCCAATGTCGGTCGCTGCTCGCCCTGATACATTTCAGTCAGCATCGCACTGGCAACCACCTCTAGCTCTTTTTGCCGCTTCTGCAGACGCTCCTTCTGTTCAGGATCAATTAGCAACTGAAATTTACAGATCGCATTTTGCTCATCACCCACAGTTGTCTCGACCTGCACCGAAAAATAAGCATCTTCGTCAGCCTCCTGATTGTCATTGTAGTTGTAGACCACGACACCGCCTGATAGCAGCGCAAACAAGCCGATTGCCAACCAGAAACTCAGCAACGAAAGGCCCTCGCCGCTACCTTTCACTGATTGATTGCCAGCGCGCTTGAGACGGGTGCTTTTATCGTTTTTTGGACTGGCTGACATAGCTTGAACTTAGTGGTTTTCGTGACAGGCTTTAGCCTAAATAATCCGGCGCGAGCTGAAAAATAATCGATTGACGATGATTCCCTGGCGACACCAGGCCAGCAAATAACAAAAACCGAATCAAAATTAACGAACCGCCTTTGGTCGGCAAGGGCGAACTATATTACATTTCGCAAATCTGCCAGAATTATTTAAAAGCCCGAATGAAGTTTCATCCGCCAATACCCACTGTCGGTTCTCATTTAGCACAAATGCATTACGTATCGGTTGAATGTCGACCATGGCAGGAAATCCATCAACTGGGCAAACAGTGTCTTGCCGGCATTCATGATCACAACCCTCCGAAAATTTCAAAGGGTTATTTTTCGCCGATTTCAAATCCCCCCTTATCGCTCGGAAAGTCGCATCCGTCATGGCTTTTGGCGGTTCGAGCAGTCATTTAACCAGACAGCAGTGCCAGTCCATCCATTACAAACCCAGATCCCCTTTGGTGTGGGAAGACGGTAGTGTTTTGGATTTCAGATTGATTCAGTCCTGCTAAACACTTCTCTTTGCGCAGCCTCACTAACTGCAACGATTGCCGGATGCGTCAAGCGTCTTTCGGTTGTGATTGCATAGAGCTGCTCAACAACCGAATCGATGCAGCCAAGCACCACAACGTTGTACTGCCGACAAACCTGATCAGCTATCGCGGTCGGCGCCACAAATAATCCTGCACCGGCATGCCCAAAAGCTTTGATCAGTGCGCTGTCATCAAACTCCCCGATGATGAATGGCCGAAGATCGTTGTTGTCGAGCCACTGAAGAAGCCTGGGACGAATCGCCACATCCTCCCCCGGCAAAAGAAAAGGAGCGTTATTGAGCAATGCGGGAAATTTTCCGATCAATTTGTCGGCCAGAGAGGGCGCACCAAAAACGGTCACTCCGCACTCACCCAGCAAGTGGCTATAGCCACGCACATTCAGATTCGTCGGCATCAATCGATCCGCAAGGACCATGTCTAGTCGGTGAACGGAGAGGTCCGCCAACAGCGTTGCCAAACGCCCTTCGCGGCAAATGAGTCGAACCGGCTCATGAATATGCAGCGCCGGCTCAAGCAAGCGACATGCAACCGACTTCGATACGGAATCTGCGATCCCGATCTTGAACGGGAGTGATTTCTTCGTGGCCTGGTCGCGAAGCACATCGAGCAACTCGTCGCCAATGGTAAATATTTCATCGGCGTAACTGAGGATGCGTCGTCCAGCCTCGGTCAACTCCAGGCCGCGCCCAACACGGCGAAAGAGCTTCGTTCCAAGGGTTTCCTCAAATTCACCCAGCTGACCGCTGATTGATTGAGGGGTCAGGTGGAGTTGCTCGCCGGCGCGGGCAATGCTGCCTGTTTTGGCCACCATCCAGAAATACCGCAAGTGCTTGAAATTGAGTGTTGTCATGATGTCCAGAGGAATAAGTATTCCGCATCTGCCCCAACGCCACGATGACGAAGGAAAATCGTTGAATGCCGTCAAATACATCCAAAAAACGGATGTTTCAGTAAATTATATTCGACTGGATCGTTGGATTGTTTATAACTATATTTCGCCGCCTATAGTGTCAATTCGGAGAATATATGAGCAAATCAAGCAAGAATCACCCCCTGGTCGGAATTGTCATGGGGTCGGATTCCGACTGGCCAGTAATGCAGGCTGCCGCGAAAATATTGGATGAGCTAGGCATTTCCTATGAGGCTCGGGTCGTTTCGGCTCACCGGACGCCAGATCTGCTTTTTGAATATGCATCAACCGCACGCGAACGTGGCTTAAAGGCCATTATTGCCGGAGCAGGTGGCGCAGCCCATCTTCCAGGCATGCTGGCAGCCAAAACCACTCTACCCATTTTGGGCGTACCGATTCCCTCGAAACACCTCAAAGGACTGGACTCACTGCTTTCTATCGTCCAGATGCCCAAAGGCGTGCCCGTGGCCACATTTGCCATCGGCGAAGCTGGCGCTGCCAATGCCGCCCTCCTTGCGGTCGCCATGCTGACGACCGGGACGGATAGCTTGAGCGAAGAACTGGCAGACAAACTGCATGATTTCCGCCAGCGCCAAGAAGACAAAGTGCTGAACATACAATTGCCGAGGCCAGAATGATCCTGCCACCTGCGACGCTTGGCATGCTCGGCGGCGGCCAGCTAGGCCGTTACTTTGTGATTGCCGCACAACAATTAGGTTACCGGGTCATGGTTCTCGATCCGGATACCAATAGCACTGCGGGTCGTATTGCAGATCTGCATATTGTTGCAGCCTATGATGATCGGGACGCCCTGTCGCGCATGGCCAATAGCTGCGCGGCAATCACCACGGAATTCGAAAGCGTACCCGCCGAGACGCTGGCGTTTCTTGCCCAGTTTGTACCTGTGCAACCAAGCGCGGAAACATTGGCTATTTGCCAGGAACGTTCTGCAGAAAAGAGGTTTTTGAAAGAACACGGCTTTCCGCATGCGCCTTACGCGGATATCCGTTCAGAAAGTGACGTTTTGAATGTCTCAATGAATTTGTTTCCCGGCATTCTCAAAGTAACCCGGTTTGGCTACGACGGTAAAGGTCAAGTTCGAGTCAATGACACGGAAGAGACTTTGGCTGCCTTTCGCCGGTTCAAAAACGAGCCTTGTGTTCTCGAAAAAAAATTGGCGCTTGACTATGAGTTGTCACTTGTCCTGACACGGTGCGCGTCGGGCGCCGTAAAATGTTTTCCGGTCGCTGAGAACTATCACGAGCAAGGCATCCTCGATCACTCCATTGTTGCCGCCCAAGACGGCGCTGATGGTGAACTATCCATCAAGGCGAAAGCGATCGCCGAGAAGATCGCTCTCGCCATGGCTTATGTCGGCACGCTCAGCATCGAGTTCTTTGTCGTTGATGGCCAACTCTACGTTAACGAACTGGCACCACGGCCCCATAACTCGGGGCACTACACCCTGGATGCATGCCTGACCAACCAGTTCGAGCAACAGGTTCGAGTATTGTGCGGCTTGCCACTCGGCGAGGTCACTGCGCACTCTGCAGCGGTCATGGTCAATCTGCTGGGAGATATCTGGTTCGCCAACAAATCTGAGCAGGCTTCTGAGCCGGATTGGGGAAAACTACTCGCGTACCCAGGCCTGAAACTCCATTTATATGGCAAGAGTGAGCCCCGACCGGGCCGTAAGATGGGGCATTTTACGGTGCTTGGAGAAACGATCGAAAAACCTTACCGAACTGCGATGGCAGCTCGAAAAGCGATGGGGCTCAGTGATTGCTGAATTGAGTCGGGCTTCAGTGATCTCATATTCCAGCGGATTTTACAAGGCCAGTATTTGCTAACTTCCGCTGCCCGACAATGACCACGAAACCATCGTTTTATTCGATGCATTGATTAGATATATTCGTCTGGTTCGATGCTTGTTTTGTCTCTACGATGAGTTCTGTTACTAACACAAATGGATGGAGCATCATGCATATCGATATTCGGGCAAGAGGGTTTGAACTGACGGAAGGTCTGCGCCAACATACCGAACGACGCCTGAATTTTGCCCTTGGATGGGCCAGTTACGATATTCGCAAAATTGCTGTGCGTCTTTTCGATGTCAATGGGCCTCGCGGTGGTGAAGATAAATGCTGTCGCATTCAAGTCACCCTTCCAAAGTCGCAGGATGTCGTGATTGAAGATATCGAAGCAGATCTCTATGTAGCCATTGACCGCGCTGTAGAGCGGGTTGAACGCTCGGTTGCCCGCCAACTGGAACGGCAACGTGAGCACCAGCACGGCACATTCAAGACGACTGTACCTAACGACGAAGTTGATGAAAACTCCGGTACGACTTCATTTAACGACGCATCCGCTATCAACCGAATTCCATCCTGACCAGGAGTCCGCCATGAATACCATGCACCCGCTGCCCTTGCCTGAAACTCCGGAAAATGCCATCGCGTCAGCATCAACCGGCAACAAGGTCATTCGCAACACCTACGCGCTGCTGTCAATCACGCTGCTGTTTGCCGCAGCGACAGCCGCTATGTCGGTAGCCCTGAAACTGCCCCACCCCGGTCTTGTTGTAACCTTGATCGGATATTTCGGCCTGCTGTTTCTCACGGCCCGCTTACGCAACAGTAGCTGGGGCCTGCTCTCCGTTTTTGGCCTGACCGGGTTCATGGGCTACACATTGGGGCCGATCGTCAGCCATTACCTCGGCCTGCCCAACGGAGGGCAAACCGTGATGATGGCCATGGGTTCCACGGCAGCAATATTCCTCGGCCTCTCCGGCTATGCGCTGACCACCCGCAAGGATTTCAGTTTCATCGGTGGCTTCCTGACAGCAGGAATTCTTGTTGCTTTCGTTGCATCGCTGGCGGCTGTATTTCTCAACATTCCGGCCTTGTCATTGACCATTTCGGCGGCATTCGTCTTGTTGATGTCCGGCCTGATCCTCTATGAAACCAGCAACATCATTCATGGTGGGGAAACGAATTACATCATGGCGACAGTGACCCTGTTTGTGAGCATCTTCAATCTCTTCACCAGCCTGCTCCACTTGCTTGGCTTTGCGAACAACAGTGACTGACCAAGGCAATGAAACAGCATCGGGCTGCTCTTTTAAAGAGCAGCCCGCTTATCGGGTTCGACAAAAATGATTGATGTTGTTGTCTTGTTTTTCCTATTCGGCTTGCTAGCAGGCCTGGCGCGCTCGGAGCTAAAACTGCCGGCAGCGCTTTACGAATCGCTGTCCCTGATTCTTCTTCTCGCCATTGGCCTCAAGGGGGGTGAAGGCCTGGCCAAGCAGGCACTCAGTCCGCTACTGCCACAGCTAGGCGCGGTGATCGTGCTCGGTGTACTACAGACTTTGATCGCCTTCGCCATTCTCATCAAGCTAGGGCGCCTGGGGCGCTCCGATGCAGCGGCAACTGCAGCACATTACGGCTCGGTGAGCGTGGCAACCTTTGCGGTCGGAGCTAATTGGCTGATCACACGAGGCATTGAATTCGAGCCACAACTGGCGATTTTCCTGACTGTCATGGAGGTGCCAGCCTTGATTGTCGGCATCATGCTGGCTCGGGGTGTCAGCAAAAACACAGACTGGCGAGCCTTGGCGCATGAGACCTTTCTCGGCAAGGGCGTGACCTTGTTGCTGGGCGGTATGGCCATCGGCTGGATTGCCGGACCTGAAGGGCTGACGCCGATCAAAGGCTTGTTCTACGACTTGTTCAAAGGCGCCCTTGCTTTGTTTTTGCTGGAAATGGGATTGATCGTCAGCCGCCAAATTGGCGAGTTACGCAAACGCGGCGCATTCATCATCAGCTTCGGCTTGCTGATGCCCTTGTTCTCAGGCTTGCTTGGGCTGGGGTGTGCCTCGCTGCTTGATTTGTCGGTGGGCGGGATGACCTTGCTGGCTACGCTGGCGGCAAGCGCTTCCTACATCGCCGTGCCTGCAACCATGCGTCTGGCAGTTCCCGAAGCAAATCCGGCGCTTTCGCTGTCGGCGGTGCTGGGTGTCACATTCCCCTTTAATATCATGGCTGGCATTCCGCTTTACCATTATTTAGCCGTACAACTCGCAGGAGCATTCTGATGATACCGAACGCGGAAAAACGTACCTTACTGACCGTGATTACCGAAGCTGTCATTGAGCAAAGCCTCCTCCGAGACCTGGAAAGCTTGGGAGTTCGTGGCTATACCGTATCCGATGCGCGCGGTCGAGGCAGCAGAGGGGTGCGTGATGCTGCGTGGGACGAAGTCGCTAATATTCGCATCGAAGTTATTTGCCAAAGAACCCAGGCGGAACTGCTACTAGCCCATATTCAAGATCAGTATTACGCCGACTACGCCATGATCGCTTTTTTGGTGGAAATCGAGATCTTGCGGGGAGAGAAGTTTTGAATATCCAGGCCGAAATATGCAAAGCGAAGTAAAGTAAGCTTTCGAGTGAAGATATGCAATCGCCCTATAGGGGCCGTCAGATTGCCTTGCTTACAAGACATGGCAAAGAGAAGGTCATCCAACCGGTGCTGGCGAATTTGCATGGCTGCCATGTGGAACTCATTACTGGCTACGACACCGATCGTTTGGGTACCTTTACGCGCGATATTGCGCGCGAGGGATCGCAAATCGACGCCGCCCGCAAAAAGGCGAGAATCGGCATGGAGTTGGCCGGGCTACCCCTTGGCCTCGCCAGTGAAGGGAGTTTCGGCGCAGATCCCTTTCTTGGAATGTTTCCATGGAACGTCGAGTACCTGATCTTCATTGACGATGAGCAAGGCCTAGAGGTGATTGGTGTTTCACAGGGAGCCCCCAAGGATATCCATCGGGCAGTAGATAGCTGGGTTGCTACGAAAGCTTTTGCAATGGAGGCAGGATTTCCTCAGCATCATCTGGTCTTGCGCCCAGACGGCCCGAATGATCGTCGAGTTCGCAAGGGACTGTCGACATGGCCGGAGTTGGAGGACGCCTATGATTCGGCTATGGCTCAATCCACTATCGGTCAGGTTTTTATTGAAAATGATTTGCGCGCCCATGCCAATCCGACCCGCATGGCAAACATCCAACGTGCCGCGGA
>JAUYQT010000382.1 GCA_030697085.1 Azonexus sp.
GAACAGGCGAGTTGGCCGCTACCGGGCCCGGTGCATGTCAATCAGCCTTTTCGCGAACCGTTGTTGCCCAGCGGCGAAATACCGCCACCCAAATTGCTGGAAAAAATTCATCTTTCCTGGCCTGAGCCCAGCCCCAATCAGTCAGCCATCAGTGCGTTGGCAAACGCCATCGCGGGCAGACCCGGTGTGATTAGCTGCGGGGAACTCCCGCCCGAGCATGGCTTTCCCGAAGCCTTGAGCGCCCTCGCCGCGCAGCTGAATTGCCCGATTTTTGCCGAACCGCTATCGAATCTACGCTTCGGGCCACATGACCGCTCACATCTTTGCGTGCGCTACAACCACTGGTTGGCCGATCAAAACTTTGTCGAACAGCATCGGCCGGATTGGATACTTCGCTTCGGCACTTTTCCGGTAACGCGGCATTTACAGAACTATCTGGGTAGTGCGGCAGCCGTTCATGCGCTGGTCGAACCCTGGCCGAGATGGACCGACCCGGCGCACCGCCTGACCCATCTGCTGCGCGCCGCGCCGCGGGCGGTTTGTCAGGCCTTGCTGGCCTGCGCCCCAACTCCGGCCCCGGCCAGCTGGCACGCCGCCTTTGCCGCAAAAGAAGCTGTCACTCAAGCCGATAACACTGCCGGCCACATTGCCATTTTGCTCGACGAACTGCCGGAAAATACGCCGCTCTTCGTCGGCAACTCGCTGGCCATTCGCCATCTGGATAGCGCATCCGGCAGCGCCGACAAGCCCCTGTATTTTTTTGGCAACCGCGGCGCCAGCGGTATTGACGGGAATATCTCGACAGCCATCGGCATTGCAGCGGTGCATGGCCGGATCGTTGCCCTACTCGGCGACCTCACTTGCCAGCATGATCTCGGTGGTCTGGCGCTGGCGCAGGAGCGAAATGTGATCATTGTTGCGGTCAACAATGGTGGCGGCGGTATTTTTGATCTGCTACCGCAAGCCGGTTTGCCGGAATTCGAGCGCGGCTGGCGCACGCCGCAGACCATCAATTTTGAGCACGCCGCGCTGACCTTCGGCCTCGGCTACGCCCGCTCGAGCGACAACAATGCATTCCGCATCGCATTACGGCAGGCGATACTCACCGGCGGACCGCACTTGATCGAACTCGTCATTGCCTGAGCCCGAGCCACGATGCAACTTTTT
The DNA here is from genome assembly GCA_030697085.1 of Azonexus sp. Classification (GTDB taxonomy): domain Bacteria; phylum Pseudomonadota; class Gammaproteobacteria; order Burkholderiales; family Rhodocyclaceae; genus Azonexus. The sequence goes on from JAUYQT010000382.1 coordinate 1,168, forward strand.
TACACCGACATTTTTGTGCTGCCGCTACCGGCCGGACATCGTTTTCCCATGGAAAAATATGCCCGGTTGCGCCAAACGCTACTGGCCAGCGGCGAATTCAGCGTGAGCGATTTTCATCTACCCCCCGCTGCCACCGACGAAGAACTGGCCCGCGCCCATGACCCGGCCTACATTCAGCAGGTTTGCTGCGGTCAACTGTCAGAAAAGGGGCAAAAAGCCATCGGTTTTCCGTGGAGCGCCGGCATGGTTGAACGCTCGCGCCGTTCAGCCGGCGCAACCATTTCGGCTTGCCGCGCCGCCTTTTCCGATGGCATCTCGGTCAATCTGGCCGGCGGCACGCACCACGCCTTTCGTGATCGCGGTGAAGGCTTTTGCGTTTTCAACGATGCCGCCGTTGCCGCTCGTGCCATGCAGGCCGAGGGGCGGGCCAAACGGATTCTGATTGTTGACTGCGACATACACCAGGGGAATGGCACGGCGAGCATTCTGAGCGGTGATGACAGTATTTTCACTTTCTCCATTCACGGTGCGCGCAATTTTCCGTTCGAGAAGGAAGCCAGTGACCTCGACATCGAACTAGCGGATGGCTGTTCGGACGAAACTTATCTCAGCCGTCTTGACGAAGGACTGAACACTGCGTTCGATCTCGCTCGCCCTGACCTGGTGATTTATCTGGCCGGTGCCGACCCGTTTCACGATGATCGTCTGGGCCGCCTCAGCCTGAGTTTTGCCGGGTTAGCCGAACGCGACCGGCGAATTTTCAGGCGCTGTCAGTCGCCCACCATTCCGCTCGCCATCGCCATGGCTGGCGGCTATGCCCGGCAGATTGATGACACGGTGGCGATTCATGCCAACACCATTCGCCTGGCAAAATCCATTGGGTCAGCACCGACAAGATAGTTCACCTGAAAACGGCAGCATTGCTCCGAGCCAAGGCTTCGTACACAATGTTTCAGCTACCTCATGCCCTGTCGCCCGCTGGTCGGCAGCCTGAGCCAGCAAGGGGGGAAAATGAAAGTCTCATTCAGCATCTTCAATTGGCGTTCGTTACGAACACGAATTACCGTTGGAATGCTAATCGTCTGTCTGAGCGTCCTCTGGGTCACCGTACTGGCCTTAAGCCACAGCCTGCGCCAGGATATGGAAGCGACAATCTCGGCGCAGCAGTTTTCGACCATTTCGTTAATTGCCAGCGATATCGACCGTGCGGTGCGCGAAAGGCAACATATTCTCCAATCGATCGCTAGCAAGCTTTCCAGCAAAATCAAGCCAGCAGACAGCAGCAATGCCGCGCAGGATTACCTGGAATGGCGTGACGTTCCCGACAGCTTTTTTAACTGGGGAGTCATGGTCATTGATCTCAAGGGCATGGCGATTGCCAGCACACCTGAGTCGCTCCAGCGCCGCGGTGTCGATTTCAGCAAATACCTGGGTGTGGATAAAGTTTTGGCTAGTGGCCAGCCTTTCGTTGCCGACCCAATCTTCAGCGAGCATAGCCAACAACCCGTGCTCGCCATGCTGGCTCCGATTCTCGGGCCGAATGGCAAAGTTCTGGGCGCCGTCATCGGCGTCACCAATCTGCACAAAACCAATTTTTTTGATGCGATCAATGCCGCGAAATATGGCTTGACCGGCGATTTCGTCATTACCGCCCCTGCCACCCGGGCTTACGTGGCCTCCTCAGACCCGCGCCGGATCATGAAAAATGGGCCGCCAGTCGGCGTTAACGCCGTGTACGACCGCTATATCGATGGTTATGAAGGGTCCGGCGTTGCCCGCAGTTCACGCGGCGTCGTCGAGCTTTCATCGAGCAAGCGTATCGCTGCCACCGGCTGGCTGATGCAATCCATCCTCCCGGCTGACGAGGCTTTCGCCTCGATCCGGCGCATGCAGCAGCACTTGCTGATCATTTCTCTATGCCTCACCTTGCTGGCAACGGCAGCGACGTGGTGGTGGTTGCGCCGGCAACTGCAACCCCTGGCCGAAGCCTCTGAACTGCTCGATGCGATGCGCGATGGAAAAATTGATCGTCAGGCGCTGCCGGTGCGAAAAATGGATGAAATTGGCCAGTTGACCGCAGCATTTAACGGATTGCAGGAGGCCATGCTGGCCGAAGAAGCCAAAGCCGCTGAACATACCGCCAACCAGCGCCTGCGTCGCATTGTTTCCTATATTCCCGGCGTCGTCTTTCAATATCGCCGCTATCCGGACGGTAGTGGAAACTTCCCGTTTATAAGCGATGGCGTCGGCGAAATGTATGGTGTGACACCGGACGAAATGGCGCAGAGTTCAGCATCCATCCGAAAAATGGTGCACCCTGATGACTTGGAAAAGTTTTTCCGAGCCCTCGACGAGTCGGCAAAAAATCTGACACCCTGGCGTATCGAATACCGGATCAATCATCCCGATGGCCAGTTAAAATGGCTTCTGGTCAATGCCATTCCCGAACAAGGCGTTGATAACGACATCATCTGGTACGGCTTCATCGCCGACATCACCGAAACCAGGGCGATGGAGATTGAGTTGCGCCTGGCCATTGCAGAACATACGCGCAAGGATGCCGAAATCGTGCGTTATCGCGACCATCTCGAACAACTGGTCAGCGAGCGCACCGCCGCGCTCGAAATTGCCCGCGCCGATGCCGAGCGGCTGGCCAAGACCAAGAGTGAGTTTCTCGCCAACATGAGCCATGAAATCCGCACCCCGCTTAATGGTGTCCTCGGTATGGCCTATATCGGCCTGCGTGCCACAACAGACGGCAGCAAGGCGCATGAGGCGTTCAGCAAAATCAATAACTCCGGCAAGCTGCTGCTCGGTCTGATCAACGACATTCTCGATTTCTCGAAAATGGAAGCCGGGATGCTCAAGCTCGAATCAACATCGGTTGATCTGCGGCTCATCCTCAATGAAAGCCTTGAGTTGATGCATGAGCGCGCCACCGCAAAGGGGCTTGACCTGCAGCTAAAGCCGGCGCCAGACATGCCGAAGTTCTGCCTCAGTGATCCGCTCCGCCTGCGGCAAATTCTGCTCAATCTACTTTCCAACGCGATCAAATTTACCGATACCGGCAGCGTTACGCTCGAAGCCGGGCTGACTGAAAACCAGTTGCTGATTCGGGTCAGCGATAGCGGTATCGGCATGACCGAAGCGCAGATCAGCAAAATTTTTGCTCCATTTGAACAAGGTGATAACTCAACAACGCGAAAATTCGGTGGCACGGGCCTGGGGTTGAGCATTACCGAACGCATTGTCCGGCTGATGGGCGGCCGCATTGAGGTCTCCAGCCAACCGGGGGTCGGCAGCATTTTTGCAATTCGGTTGCCTTATCTCCCGCATTTGCCGCTCATCCAGCCAGTCTCCATCGCGCCACCGCTCAGCCGGCGACAACCGCTGGCTGGCTTGAAGATTCTGGTGGTGGAAGATAACGAGATCAATCAGGAAATCATGCAGGAAAACCTGAGCGAAGATGGCGCCCGGGTCACGGTGGTCGATGACGGCCAGCAAGCCGTTGACTGTATCCGGCAATCCACGCCGGGAAGTTTCGATATTGTGCTGATGGATATTCAGATGCCGGTCATGAACGGCCACGATGCAGCACGAGCCATTTTACGAATAGCGCCCGATCTACCCATCATCGGCCAGACCGCCCACGCGCTCAGCCAGGATCGCGATGCCTGCCTGGCGGCCGGCATGGTCGATCACATTGCCAAGCCAATCGACCCGGAAAAGTTGATCGCGATGATCCTGAAACACACCGTCAGCAAGTTGGAAACTTCGTGCTCCTGACTACCGGATAAATAACCCAACCATGCCCGACACCGCGCTCTACCTCAGTGCCACCCTCCGCCAGATTGAAGTCCGGCACAGTGACGAACCCTTGATGCAACGCGCCGGCGCAGCAGCGGCGGCCTGGGCGGCTGAACTGGTCAGCGAAGCCCGTCATCCAGCCGCTCATTCGGCCGGCGAATTAATGGGCAAACAATGCCATTCCATCCTCATTCTGGCCGGCCCCGGCAACAATGGTGGTGACGCCTTTGAAGCCGCCCGCCTGCTGCGCCAGCAATTTTTCGATGTGCGGGTGGTTTTTAATGGCGAAACCAGCCATTTGCCAAAAGATGCAACCGCTGCGTATCAACGTTTCCTCGCCGCCGGCGGCTCCATGCTTGCGAACATCCCGGTCGATACCCACTGGTCGCTGATTATCGACGGACTGTTCGGCATCGGCCTCAGTCGCGCCCCGGAAGGCATTTACGCAGCGTGGATTAATGCAGCCAATCAGTTAGCCGAACGTGACCATTGCCCTTTACTGGCGCTCGACTGTCCATCCGGCCTCAATGCGGATACCGGACAAACGCTCGGCCAGGCAATTCACGCCAGCCACACACTCACCTTCATTTCAGCCAAACCCGGGCTGTTGACCGCAGACGGCCCCGATCTCTGCGGTGAAATCCGTGTCGCCCGCCTTGATCTGACGCCGGAAGCAAATCATCCGGCCGACGGCTGGCAAGTCAGCCATGCCGACTTTGCTGACTATCTCAAACCTCGCCAGCGCAATACGCACAAAGGCAGCTTCGGCGCTGCCGGCATTCTGGGCGGTGCGCCCTCCATGGTCGGCGCCGCTTTTCTTGCCGGCCGGGCAGCACTCAAACTAGGAGCCGGCAAAGTTTATCTCGGCGTGCTCGAGCAGCCGGCGCCAACGCTTGATCTATTACACCCCGAGCTGATGCTGCGTCGGCCGCGCGCCCTGCTCGAGACACCACTCACCGCGCTCGCCGCCGGGCCGGGGCTGGGTGTTTCGCTGGAAGCTTCCGAGTTGCTGGAAACTGCCATCAACCTTGATCAAGCACTGGTACTCGACGCCGATGCACTCAATCTGATCGCTAACGAAGGTAATCTGCAAGTCGCGCTGGCAAGTCGCAGCCAGCCGGCGATTCTGACGCCACACCCGAGCGAAGCCGCGCGTTTGCTTGATTGCACCACCGCCGAGATACAAGCTGACCGCATTGCCGCCGCCCGCGAGATCGCCGCTCATTACCACT
>JAUYQT010000384.1 GCA_030697085.1 Azonexus sp.
CGAGCGGCTGGGCATCGTGCTCGTTGAAGAGAGCCGGCAGCAGCTGGAAAATCGCCTCGGTCTGGTGCTTGAGGCAACGGGGGTCGGCTCCTGGGAATACGACCATAAGCGCGATATTTTGATCCGCAGCGCCGGGCTCAACAAGTTGCTCAATTTCTCACCTGACCGGGTGTATGAAAAACTGGATGACGTGCTGGCACGGGTTGATCCTGAAGACAGAGATTACGTCGCCGCCTCGCTCCGGGGCGCGCAGGCCGCTCCGGAAGAAAAATTTTCCATTGATTACCGCATGCTGGGCGGCGATAACGAGATGCGCTGGGTATCTTCTCGCGGTCGGGTTATTGAACGCGATGCTGAAGGTCGGCCGCTGCGCTCGGTCGGTGTGCTCATCGATATTCATCAGCAAAAGACCGCCGTGCAGCAGTTGCGGCAGAGCGAGGCGCGTTTTCGTAATTTGATGGAAAACCTGCCTTTGCCCGTCGGTTACCTGAATGAGCGGGAAGAGGTGGTATTTATCAATCATCACTTCACTGAAGTTTTTGGTTACGTGATGCAGGATATTCCCGATGCCAATGCCTGGGCGGGTCTGGCCTATCCGGACGAAAACTATCGAGCCTGGGCGCGTCAGATATGGAATGAATCCCTGCATCTGGCGGCTGAAAATGAAGGGGTCATTCGCCCGGTTGATTATCGCGTGCGTTGCAAAAATGGCTCAACCCGAGTCGCTGAAATTTCTGGCATTACGTTGGGCGAGGGCATGCTTGTGACCTTCTCCGACGTTACCGAGCGTCGCCAGCAGCAAGCCCTGCTTGAATTCGGCAATGCCATTCTTCAGCATATTTCGATCGGTGCGCCGCTGGCTGATGTGCTCGATTTTATTGCCCGCGAGATTGAAGATCAGGAGCCGGGGACGCACTGTTCTGTGCTGACTCTCGACGAAAGTGGCCGGCATCTGCACCACGGTGCCGCACCGAGCCTGCCGCATGACTATTGTGCGGCGATTGACGGTGCTGAAATCGGCCAGGCGGAGGGCTCCTGCGGGACAGCGGCATATCGTTCGGATGTGGTTCATGTGGCCGATATTGCCATCGACCCGTTATGGGCAAACTATAAGGAGCTGGCGCTCCAGCATGGCCTGGCTGCCTGCTGGTCGTCGCCGATACTTTCGACGGCGGGCCAGGTGCTGGGTACTTTCGCCGTTTATTGGACAACGGCTTACCCCGTGCTCAGTTCGATTATTGGTCGTTATGTCGAAACAGCTACGGCGCTTTCCGCCATTGCCATTGAAAGTGCTCAGCGTGACGCCGCGGAACATCGCATGATCGAAGAATTGCGGCGCTGGCAGCAACTGACGCTCGGCCGCGAAGGCCGGGTGCTGGAACTCAAGCGTGAGGTCAATGCTTTGCGTGCCCGACTGGGTGAGGCGCCATGTTATGGCAGCGTGGCCGGTGAATCGACATGATCTTTGCTGCGCGAATGCTGGGTAAATTGCTGTTTGTTTGTGGGCTGGTATTGCTGGCGATTGGCCGTGTTGTCGCGGACGACAAGCCAGCGCGTATTTCGGTCGCGATTGACGATAACTATCCGCCTTACATTTTTCGCGATGACGACGGGCAATTGCAAGGTTATGTCGTTGACGTCTGGGCCTTGTGGTCGGAGAAGACCGGGATTGCCGTCGATATCAATGCTTCGGACTGGGCATTGGCACAGCAGCGCTTTGCGCGGGGCGAGGCGGATGTGCTGGATACTGTTTTCAGTACCCCGGAGCGGCAAAAGACCATGCTTTTTTCGCCGCCCTACGCCAATCTGCCGGTGAGTATTTTTGTGCATCAGAATATTCAAGGGATCGACAGCCCGAAAACGCTGAAGGCGTTTCCGGTGGGCGCCAAAGCGGGTGACGCCTGTATTGAAGAGTTGGCAAAAAGTGGCGTTGTACGTCTTGATACCTACCCGAGTTACACCGCACTGGTGGCGGCAGCGGTCGCGGGTGAGGTGCGAATTTTCTGTCTCGATGAACCGCCAGCACATTTTTTGCTCACCTACAGCGGTGCTGAAAAGGAGTTTCGCCAGGCTTTCACGCTGTACACCGGCCAATTTCATCGCGCCGTCAAAAAGGACAATAGTGCTTTGTTGGCGACGGTCAACGCGGGTTTTGCGGCAATTTCCGACAGCGAATATGAGGCGGTGCGCGATAAGTGGATGGGGCGTACTTTGCCTATCAGAAGTATCGGCAAGGCCGCTGGCTATGCCTTGCTGGCCGGGTTGTCCCTTGGGTTGTTATTACTCGGCTGGAATTTTGTGCTACGTCGGCAAGTCGCCGGCAGAACGCGAGAACTGGCGGCGGAGCAATTACGCCTGAAGGCGATTGTGGACGGCGTCGGCGCGTTTATTTATATCAAAGGCGCTGACTATCGTTATCAGTTCGCCAATTCGGCGGTATGCAATCTTTGGCAACGGGAGCTGGTGGAGATCGTCGGGCAGGAAGATGCTGTTTTTTTCGATGCTGAAACAGCGGCCAAGCTGCGTGAAAATGATCGTCGGGTTATTGAAGGCGGGGAGTCGATTCGGCAGATTGAAGAAAACGTTCTTCATGCGGGTGGCGACAGGCACATTTTTCTGTCGGTGAAAGTGCCGATGCGCGATGACGCTGGACAAGTGGTGGGTCTGCTCGGTATTTCAAGCGAAATTACCGAGCAGCAACGGGCCGAAAATGCGTTGCACGAGGTCAGTAACGAACTCGAAGCTACCTTGCACGCCATTCCCGATTTGCTGATGGAAATCGACGAAAACGGCGTTTATCTCAACGTTTGGGCCAATAATCCAAAAGATTTGCCGCTCCCGAGGGAGGCGCTGCTAGGGCGCCGGCTGGATGAAGTTTTGCCGCCAGATGCGGTGGCGGTTTGCCAAATTGCTTTGCAGGAGGCAATGCAAACCGGCATTTCACGCGGTCAGCGTTTATGTTTGCCTTTGCCGGGTGGGGTGCAATGGTTTGAATTGTCGGTGACGCAAAAGCCGGGAAATTCGCAGCCGCGCCGCTTCATGATGCTGTCGCGGAACATTTCCGAACGCATCGTCGATCAGGTCGCCGCGGTCGAGGCGCGGGCTGAAATGCAAAATTTGCTCGCCCAGGCCGATGCCTCGCGTCTGGCGCTGCTCAGCATTCTGGAAGATCAAAAAATCGCCGAAGCGACCCTGCGCAAGCTTTCGCTCGCCGTTGAGCAAAGCCCTGAGGCGGTGGTGATCTCCGATTTGAAAGCCGACATTGAATATGTCAATCAGGCGTTTCTCGATAGTAGCGGTTATACGCTGGAAGAAGTCTTGGGCAATAACCCGCGTTTTCTTCAGTCCGGGCTGACTCCGCGCAAGACCTATGTTGAGCTTTGGCAGGCCTTGCTTGATGGCCGCGTTTGGTCTGGTCAGTTGATCAACAAGCGAAAAAATGGCGAAATTTATTACGAACACGCGGTCATTTCGCCGATTCGTCAGCCGGATGGCACGACCACGCATTATCTGGCGGTGAAGCAGGATATCACCGAGAAAAAGCGCATCGGTGAAGAGCTGGATCGTCACCGTCATCATCTGGAAGAGCTGGTTGAGCAGCGCACCGCCGAACTGGCGGCAGCGAAGGAAGTGGCCGAGGTGGCTAATCAGGCGAAGAGCGCTTTCCTGGCCAATATGAGCCATGAAATTCGCACGCCAATGAATGCCATTATCGGCCTGACGCATCTGCTCCAGCGGAGCGCGCAAGACGACGGTCAACGCGATAAATTGGACAAAATTCGCGAGTCGGCCGATCACTTGCTGGCAGTGATTAACGATGTGCTGGATATCTCCAAGATCGAGGCTGACAAGCTGGAGCTGGAACGCATTCAATTCGATCTGGCGCCGTGGCTCGAGCGCGTCACCCGCCTGGTGCGCGAGCGGGCTGACGCGAAAGGATTGGTTTTGCAGATTATGCCCGCGCCAGAACTGCCCGGCCATTTGCTGGGCGACCCAACCCGTCTCAGCCAGGCCTTGCTCAATTACCTGGGGAACGCGGTCAAATTTACCGAGCACGGCTCGGTGGTCCTGCGCAGCACGCTACTTGAAGTGTGCGATGACCGCATTGTGTTGCGTTTTGAAGTCAGCGACACCGGGATCGGGATCGATGCGACCGTGATGAGTCGTTTATTTACCGCCTTCGAGCAAGCCGATAATTCAATCACCCGAAATTACGGCGGTAGCGGTCTCGGCCTCGCTATCACCCGCCGTCTGGCTGAGTTGATGGGCGGCGAAGCCGGGGTGACGAGTCAGCCAGGCGAGGGAAGCACCTTCTGGTTTACTGCTTGCTTCGGCCGTAGCGCCTTTGAGACGGGGGCGTTGCCTGTCTTGCGGGTGGCGTTGCCGGAAGAGCCCGCACACCTTATTTTGCGCCGTGACTATGCCGGTAGCCGTGTGCTGATTTGTGAAGATAATCCGATTAATCAGGAGGTGGCGCTTGAACTGTTGCAGGATGTCGGGATGCATGTTGTGCTCGCCGAACACGGTGCGGAAGGTTTGCAAAAACTACGCGACGAAGCCTTTGACCTGATCCTGATGGACATGCAGATGCCGGTTATGGACGGGCTCGAAGCGACACAGCGCATCCGGGCCAATCCCGCTCAGTGTGCCATACCGATTCTGGCAATGACGGCCAATGCCTTCGCCGAGGATCGGCAGGCCTGTATGGTCGTCGGTATGAATGACTTTGTAGCCAAGCCGGTTGATCCCGATGCGCTCTACGCCGCACTGCTCAAATGGCTGCCCCAGCGCAGGGTGACCGTGGTCAAACCGCCTGTCGAAACGGTTGAACTGGTCAAACCCCCTGTGTCGGTTGTGCCGGTGCGCGAGCGCAGTGATTTGAATGCTGCCTTAAGGCTTATTCCCGGTATCGACATTGATACTGGTCTGGCCATGATGCGGGGCAGCGCTGAGCGCTTCGCCCGTTTGTTGAGAATGTTCTCGGTCAATCATGTCAGCGATATTGACCGTCTACGCGGAGCGCTGGCAGAAGGTGACATGGCGAATGCCGAGCATCTGATTCATTCGCTCAAGGGCGTCGCCGGCACCCTTTGCCTCAACGATCTCTACGAGCAAGCTAATCAGCTGAATAGCCAGATTCGTCAGCCTGCTGCGGTCGACGACATTTTGGCGGCAATTCCTGAAATTGAAGTCGAGCTGGCTGCCGTTTGCCGCAGTATTGACGCGCTGCCGGAGGCTTGAGTCGGTGAGTTGAGGGGCAATAAAAAAGGTGACTAATCGTCACCCTTTTTATTTGATCAGACTGCCGGCTTAGTGCCGTTGCTGGATTTCCTCGATATAGCCAATCATCCCGGTGCGGATATTGGCCGCATTGCCCTCGTCGGTGTCGATGTGCATGGCCAGACGGAA
>JAUYQT010000401.1 GCA_030697085.1 Azonexus sp.
ACCTCGATGCGCTCGATATCGCTCATTGCAACGGGCATCAGCGACCAATTGACACCATTTGCAAACACCGGCGAATACATCGAGCGGCCATCCACCAGTACTTGTACGCGCGGTGAAAATTCTTCGTCATTCAGCCCGTGATAGGCAACGCGAGCCGGGTCGGTGTTGGCGGGGAAGGTCTGGAAGCCCGGCACCAGGCGAAAAACGTCGTTTAGATTACGCGCCCCGGAAGCCTTGATCATCGCCTGGTCGATCACGGTGACTGAGGCTGGCGCCTTGTCCAGGCGTTGCGGTAAGCGACTCGCTGTTGCCACCACAGGTAGTTCAGCGAAGTAAAAATCGGCTTCATCGGCCGCCGCCCCATTGAATGCCAGCAGCGCAATGGCTGCCAAAGTGCGCTGAGGGGTGTAATAAGAGACGGGCATGGGGTTTGGGGCGGGGAGATTGATCGGGCGAGATTAACAGAGGTCAGTTATGTTTGTGTCAGGACGGGTCTCGGATCAAGGGCGCCTGCCTGCCGAGGACATTGTTGCCTTAAAGCGCCGGCGTTAGCGGTTCTTGAAGGTTGGTTTGCGCTTCTCGGCAAACGCTGCCATGCCTTCCTTCTGATCTTCCAGCGCGAAGCTAGAATGGAAGACGCGGCGTTCAAAGAGCAGGCCTTCGTTGAGTGAAGATTCGAAGGCCCGATTGACCGATTCCTTGATCATCATGACCACCGGTAGCGAGTAACTGGCGATCGTTTGTGCTGCTTTCAGGGTTTCTGTGAGCAAATCATCGGCGGGAATAATGCGGGCGACGAGACCGGCTTTTTCCGCTTCGAGGGCATCCATCATGCGGCCGGTCAGGCACATATCCATCGCCTTCGCCTTGCCGATGGCGCGGGGTAAACGTTGCGTGCCGCCGGCGCCGGGCAATGTGCCGAGGCGGATTTCCGGCTGGCCGAATTTGGCGGTATCGGCGGCGTAAATCAGGTCGCACATCATCGCCAGTTCACAGCCACCACCGAGCGCGAAGCCGGCTACCGCAGCGATTACCGGCTTGCGCGTCGTCTTGATTCGCTCCCAGTTGCGGGTGATGAAATCTGTCTTGTAGGCGTGCATGTAGTCGAAATCCTTCATGAAGCCGATGTCGGCCCCGGCGGCGAAGGCTTTTTCATTGCCGGTGATGACAATACAGCCGATGTTTTCGTCGGCTTCAAAGATGTCCACCGCAGCGCCAATCGCATCGACCACCTCATTGTTCAGCGCGTTCATTGCTTCCGGGCGGTTGATGCGGATCAGGCCGACTTTGCCGTGGGTTTCAACCAGAACTACTTGTGTCATCTCTGTTCTCCAAAAGAAGGGCCGCTCAGGGCTTGATGCCCGGCAGCGTAAGTCGAATATATGCTTTTCAGGTTGGGTCTTGTAGCCGATAGTTTAACCATAGCGGCGGTGTCGGCCTAGTCGGGCTCACCGGCGCAAGCGTGGTCAAAGGCGGCACTGCACGGCTGCATGCGGCTGGGTTTGTTGCCAGTTTGTTGTGCCAGGCGCTCTACCGCTGCCTGATCCTGGCTTCTGAGCGCCATCTCGATAAATGGCTCACGCTGGCCGATGGCAGTAATCCACCTTGCGATCCGGCCTACGCTAAACGTTTTTCGCCGGATGATCTGCCGGGCCATCAGGCACGATAAGGTCAGCGCTGCGGTCAACCGCAATTTTGGCCCGAAATTGCGCGCTTCAATGTCGTCGTAATTGCAGCCAGAGGATGCCCAGCCATTCGTGCAAAGCGTAATACGAAGTCTGTACCGCCTTGGCTTGCGGCAGCCAGTTGAGCACACCAAGGGTGCTCAGATGCCGACCTTTAAAATCGGTTGGGCCGGCAATCACTTCCAGTCCCGCCGCCTCGAACAAGCGTTGGGCCCGCGCCATATGGAAAGCCTGAGTGACCAGGACGATGCGCTGAATGCCGGCCTGCTTGAGTATTCGCGCCGACATCGTTGCGTTGTCCGCCGTATCCGCAGATTCGGTTTCCCTCCAACGCACCGTTACGCCAAATTCATGCTGCATGATATCGGCCATGACTTCCGCCTCGGATTGTGTGGCTTTTGGTGGACGCCCGCCGCTAACCAGCACCGGCAATTGAAACTGCCGCGCCAGCCTGGCGCCGTAACGCAGGCGGATCAAGCTGCGCTCGGTTGCCGTGTCGCCGCCATATTCTGCAGCGGCGATATTCAAGCCGCTACCCAGCACAACAATCGCCTGCGCCCCTCGTGGCTCGGTCAACACCGGTCCGGCCTGCGCCTCAAGCGAGGCGATCAGTGTGTTGGCGACAGGCGGCAAACTTTGAAGCAAAAGTAGCAAGCCGCCGCTCAGCGCCAGCGCAAATGCCCCGCGTCGCCGGCGAAAAAATGCCGCGAGGCCCAGCAGCAGCAGGCCATTGGCAGGCGGCAACAACAGGCTGCCGAGCAGGTTTTTCAGGAAGAATGCGATGGTCATGACGCCGAGTGTCGTCGGGCGCACGGTCAGCGTCAATATTCATGATCTCAGCTTTCGTCTGCCTGCACACCGGCAGCGCCATTCATACCTTCATGATGAACGCCGCCGCCCAACTCGGCGGCCGCTCCCGCGCCGCGCTGAGTCCGGCAGCTGGTGCCCTTTGGATGCATCTGGCAGAAAAAAACGGGGGGCGAAACTAAAGTGCCGGCTGGCCCGGGCCGTAATGCTGGAGAGCCGCTATCGCAATGATTTAGCAGCGATTAAAATGCCGCCATGGATCGAAGACCGTGCCGGAATGACGGCTTTCTTCTCAACCGACTCAAGTTTCCGTCTGGCTCAATGTTTCAACCTCAGGCTGTTCTTCCCGTTAGGCCCAACTTGCTCAGGAAAGCCCTTGCGCTGACCTTGCTCGTGCTCGCCCTGGGCGCGCCTGCCGCAGAGACTTGTACCTGGGACAGCGCTGCCGAACGTTATGCGGTCAATGCGCAAGTGTTGTATGCCATCGCCGTTCAGGAATCCAGTCTGAATCCCGGCGTGATTAACAAAAATACCAACGGCACGCACGATATCGGGTTGATGCAAATTAACAGTCGATGGCTGCCTTATCTCAGCAAATTCGGCATCACTTCGACCCATCTGCTCGAGCCTTGCCTCAATCTGCATGTTGGCGCCCATATCCTGGCGCTCAGCATGGCTCGCTACGGCAATACCTGGCAGGCCATCGGCGCCTACCATTCCACGACGCCAGCGCTGCGTGACCGTTATGCCTTGTCAATTTATCGCCGCCTGAGTCGTCTTGGCGTCGTCCCGAAGTTGCCCGCCTCGTGAGCCGGGTGCGACGCGACGGGCCTCCGTTATTCCTGTACAGTCCGCACTCTTGCGTGATGTGTTTTGCCGTCTCGGGTGCCCCGGGGGCTTCACGAGTAAATCGCCACCGTTCGTCCAGTCGATCGGCGCAAATTTTTCAGACGTTCATGGGTAAAAGCCCGGCGTTTGCTCACGTCTCTGAGGTTTCTCTGCGTTTCTCATGCCACCCGAAAATCTGGGCTTTTGATCCTGTCGGCGAGGCGCCGAGGGCATGATTTTCCCTATGGAGATTAGAGGAGAGCGTCCTCGGCAGCAGCGGCAACAGCCTGGCAAGCCGGCTGAGAAGTGCTGCGGTCAACCGTATATTTGGCCGAAAATTCTTTACCTTGTCGCGATCCCCTTGTTGCTGGCAGGTTGTACGGGCGATTTGTTAAGAGAGCCATTGTCCCAAAAGCCGCGTGTTGCCAAACTTGAAGCGTTGAACATGCCGAAGAAAATTGTCGGCATGGAAAGCGATGGCGAGGACGCTGCCGACGACATTATCCTGACGCGCGGTCGTCCGGTTCTGGTGGCCAGCCCACTGGATAGTTCGGACCCGCTGCCGCCTTACCGCGTTCCCTGGATGTCATTCGTCGATGCGCCGCTGCAGGATGTCATGCAAACCATCATGGCCGGCGCGCGCGTGCCGCTGGCGATTGTTTGGGACAATCCACTGGTCAAGATCAGTCGCAGCAGCGTCAGCATGACCAATCTTTCCGGCGATTTGACGACTGTTCTCAATAAACTGGCCGAGAGTTACGGCTTTTATTGGCGCCACAAGGATGGCATGTTGCATATTGCCGCCGATCGCCAGTACATCACCCCGGTGCCGCCGATTGCTGACTTGTTTGAGTCGCTGCCGATCATGGTCAAAACGCTGGGTGGTACCGACGTTTTTCTCGACAATAGCGCCCGCATGATCACCTTTCGCGCCGGCTCGCAATCCTTCCATAAAATTACCAGCTACCTCGATATCCTGCGCGAAAACCGCTCGCTCATTGTGTACGACACCTATATCTGGGAAGTCGTCCTGAACGATTCGTCAAAAATGGGCATCGACTGGGGCGCGCTGGCCGGCGCCATCCCCGCCACGGCACTGACCACGGGGCCGGCTGCGGCGCTCCCCGCCGCGACAGGCCTCGGTACCGTCGGTCTGGTCAATGCGGTCTCTGGCGGCACGGGGCTCTCGCTCAGTTTTGCCGGCTCTCGCTTGTCGATTGATACCCTGATTGAATTCCTTCGTTCGCAAGGCAACATCAATTCACTTTCCCAACCCAAGATTCAACTGTTATCCGGCGGCAGGGCAACGTTGAAAGATGAAATTGCGACGACCTACGTCTCTCGCGTCGGCAACCCAACTATCTCAGGTACCGCCGTGATTGCCGGTTCGGTTGAAACGAGTCAGGTAAAAACCGGTGTGACGCTGGAAGTGGCCGGTGATGTTTCGGATGGGACGATTTATTCGGATATCGCGATTCGCGTTTCCGATCTGATGGCGATGGGTTCAGCGATAGTCAATGGCAGCACGATCTCGCTGCCGCAAACCTCCAGTCGCGAAGTCAATACGCATGTGCGGGCAAAGCCCGGCGACACCATTCTTCTGGCCGGCATTCAATACGACAAGCTAAATAATACGGTGAACACCGGCATGGGCGTTTTGCGTTCGGCACAATCTGCGGTTCAGCGCTCAGAACTGGTCATCGTGATGAAGCCCCGAATTAAATACTTCGTGGCCAAAGGGAGTGAGGCCAAGGCTCGGTCATCGTCATCGCCTGACGTTTCTGTACCACCCGCTGCACCGCCGGCCCGAGAGATTGCCCGCCCCGTAACCGCGCCGGTAGTGACGGTGGTGCCGTCCGTAACCATTGCGCCGATTGTCATGGATCCGCCAGTGCTTCCTTCCGGCAAGCGGTCTGCAGTCGTCAATGCCCCTGGCGCAACTCGCGGTGCTGATAACGATCAGGAAATCTGGCGGATGAAAGAAGAGGCTCTTCGCCAGGAGGCGATGGAAGCCGAAGGGGGCCAAGGGAATGCCCTGAATAAAGCGTCATCCCCGGTCAGAAAGCCTTTGCCCGGAGCCTATTCGCCATGAAATTTCTCGCTACTTTTTCGACGCTGGCGTTATTGCTTTTCTTTCTTCCCGTCGAAGCGCAACAGTTGCAAGATGCGACGGAGGCCAATCCGATGGCCGATCCCTTCGCTGCCAACACCCGGCCTGAACTGCCGCCGCCACCCGCTTTAAAGACGCCCGGGATAGAGTTGCCGCCGGTGGCTTCGTTTCCTAAATCACCGCAGCAGTTGCCCGCCAGTCTGCGCGTTCTCCTTATCCATGACACCACACAGGCCCTGCTCGGTAGCGCTGAAGCGGGTTCGCTCTCGATTCCTGTCGCCAATGGAAAGCCGGTGCGCATTGCGGGCCAGAATTA
>JAUYQT010000399.1 GCA_030697085.1 Azonexus sp.
ACCACATCATCATGCAGGAGAGTCGCGGTGTGAATGAACTCAACAACCGCCGCCATCTCATGATGTCGGGTGCCGTGATAACCGAGCGCCCCGGCAGCGAGCAGAACGAGGGCCGGACGCATGCGCTTGCCGCCGCTGTGAATGATGTACTCGGCGACCTGACGAACAAGCGCCACATCAGAGTGCAGGCGGTTTCGGATGACCGCATCGACGGCCTTCATGTCAGGCCCGATCAAGGCGGAAAGATGTTCCAGTGTCACGTTAGCCAATTCTTTTTCGAAGCGCGGAATCTTAGGTGGCGAAGGTTGGGCAGTCAAGGCTGGCAAATCAAGGATGAGCGCTGATTCGACGGCACTTTCGGCTAAACTCATTGGATTCACAATTGTCAAAGGGAAATTGGCATGGACATTCGTTCGATCATAGCGCCCGTCATTCAGGATCGTGAGTCGCTGGAAGAGTTTGCTGACGCATTAATCGACCGAGCCCCCGAGGTTGAGCGCGATATCGCCCGCCTGAAAAAAACGCCAGCTGATCGTGAAGTAATCGCAGACCTCTTCCGTGCCATTCACAACATAAAAGGTGACTCCGCCCTTTGCAAATTCGAATTAGGCGTAGTCATTACCCACCCTATCGAAACCATGATGGCGCGTTTCCGGGACGGTGAAATCCCCTTTTCAGACTTGCTCGCCGAAACAATATTGGTCGCTATCGACCGCCTGGAGCTGGCAACGGAAGCGCTGCTCGGTGGCAAATCACTGGAAAATCTACGTCTGCTGAAACTTGTCCAGGGTCTCGATATGCTTGCTTTAGCCAGCAACGAGAATGTTGATCGACAATGTGCTGAAGTGATTCAAACCGTTACCGGTTTCTCACCGGTTATTGGTGAAATTTCAAGTCGCGCACCGCGCGTTGCCACGCCCAACCCAGAGCAGGTCAATGCCAGCACTGATCTACAGTTTTTCCGCTCCCTGGCACTACAACTAGAAAGCCGCTCACCGCTTTTCAAGGGGCGAACCATGCGCATTCTTCGCCTTGCGCTGGAAACCAATAAAGCGGCGAGCAATGCTGTTGACCCCATTCAACTCGAAGCAGCGGTCTATCTGCACGATATCGGCATGATGCTGTTACCGGAGTCAATCTGGCTAAAAGTCGGAAAAATGACGGCTGAAGACAAACTGGCCCTGCGTAACCACCCAAGTTTTGCCTGCGGACTCCTGCAACGCATGCCGGGCTGGGAGGGCGCTACGAAAATTATCTCGCAGCACCACGAAATGCCTGATGGTGGCGGCTACCCCAACGCGCTAGAGGACCAGGACATCTGCGCCGGCGCCAAAATCATGGCGATCGTTGATGCCTTTGAGGCAGTAATGCTGAAGCATATTCACCGCGGCAAAAATCGTTCGGTGCTTCGCGCCATTGCCGAAATCAATGCCTGCGATAACCAGTTTGCCCCAGAATGGATCACACCATTCAATGCGGTCATCCGTAAAACTGTAGAAAATTAATGCCTATCGACCATGAACGTCGCTTTGGCGGCGTAGCCCGTCTATATGGTGAAGAAGGCGCCCAGCGTTTGCGTCAGGCCCACGTTTGTATCGTTGGCATTGGCGGCGTCGGCTCGTGGAGCGCTGAGGCTTTGGCCCGAACCGGGGTAGGCCGGATTACTGCGGTCGACCTCGATATGGTGGCCGAATCCAACACAAACCGCCAGATTCATGCACTCGGCGATATTTACGGCAAAGCCAAGGTCACCGCCATGGCCGAGCGAATTCTCGAAATTAATCCGGCTTGCCAAGTTAACTGCATCGAAGACTTCGTTACACCGGAGAACGTGGCCGAGATACTGAATCAGGAGTTTTCAGTCGTCATCGATGCCATTGATCAAATGCGCGCCAAAGCGGCGATGGTTGCCTTTTGCTGTCAACAAAACCTGCCCATAATCGTTGCCGGCGCCGCAGGCGGCCAACTCGATCCTACACAAATACGTGTGACCGATCTTAGTCAGACCATACAAGATCCGCTCCTGGCTCGCCTTCGCTCCATCTTGCGCCGTGACTACGGCTTCCCACGCGATGGAAAAAAGAAATTTGGCGTATCAGCAGTCTTTTCGACCGAGCCACTACGCTATCCGAACAAAGATGCCAGTTGCGAGGCCGAGCACGGCCTGGCAGGCCTTAACTGTGCGGGATTTGGCTCATCCGTCTGCGTTACTTCAGCATTCGGAATGGCGGCAGCAGCCCAGGCAATAAAGCTAATTACAACCCCATGAGCAAGCCGAAAAAACTGCGCTCTCGCAAGGCTGGCCTGCCCCCCGGCTCCTTGATTCATATCGGGGAACTCAAGACCCGCGCGGCGAGTTTCTCAGTTATCGATTTCGATGAGCACGGTATTTTCGAAGAACAACTACCCGACCCAACGGCACTTATTTCTCTGCCAAGGCATTTCACCACCCGCTGGGCCAATGTTTACGGTGCAAGCAAAGCGACTGACCTGACCACGATCAGCAATCTATTTTTGCTCCACCCGCTGGTTCAGGAAGACATCCTGAATAATGCCCAACGGCAAAAGATCGATGCCTATGACGACTACCTCTACCTTGTATTGCATCGCTACGAACTAAAAGAGAAAAGCCTGGAACTCAGTCAGGATCAGATCAGCCTAATCATCGGCCGCGACTATGTACTGAGCTTTCAGGAAAGACAGTCCAAAACCTTTGAGCCTGTCCGCCAGCGCCTACGCGCCGAACATACCAGTCTGCGCAAAGGTGGCGTCGACATGTTGGCATATTCCCTAATTGACTCAGTGGTCGATAGCTATTTTGGCGTCGTTGAGCAACTTTATGAACATGCCGAAATCCTTGAGAACGACATTCTCGGACACGCCTCCCCAACCACGCTTGAAGGCATCCATCAGTTCAAGCGCAGCGTCTCCCTTTTACGCCGCAATCTGTACCCTCTACGCGAACTGCTCAGCACCTTGCATCAAGACACTGACGATTTTTTCCGCCCTGAAATGCAGTTATACCTGCACGATGTTTATGACCACACCGTGCACATTCTCGAATCACTGGAAGACCTCCGCGACCTAGCAACCAGTTTGCTTGATGTTTATATGACCACCGTCAGCCACCGGGTCAACCTCGAAGTTCGCGCACTGACAGTGGTCGCGACCATCTTCATGCCAGCCACACTAATTGCCGGTATTTTCGGCATGAATTTCCACGAAATGCCCTGGCTCGCATCACCCAGCGGCTTCGCCTGGGCACTTGGTTTAATGGGACTGATCGCCAGCATCATGCTGATTCTTTTCTGGCGACGAAAATTCGTCTAGATTTTTAGCGTATCAAGCCAGACACCTAACCCTTGAGCATTCAGTTCGAGATCGGTTTCCAGTAGCTCAAGCACGACAATCTCCGACAAAGAACAGCCGTGAGCGCGAATTTCCGTTAACAAATAAGTACTCTGCGCTTGCTTGATACGTTGATGACGCATCGCGCCACAATCCTTCTCAGCCAAGGCTAGATCAACCATGACATCAAGTCGACGTAATAAATCCTCACCCAGTTTGGGAATATTTTGCACCCGACTATAGTGCGTCAAATACATCGTTTCGGGATGATATGAAAGCAAGCGGCGAATCGACTGGCGCATTTCCAGCGGATCAAACTGCGTCGGTGTCGTTGTCGGCAAAATGAAGGGGCGGCCATCGACATCGAATTCGCGGTAGGAAAGTCCAAACATATCCCCCGTGAAAATTCCGTCGGTTTTTTTATCAACGATACAAATATGATGTCGGGCATGACCTGGCGTATCAAGGCAAAGCAACTCTCGCCCAGACAAAGAAATAATGCAGCCATCCGACGCTTCGATAATTCGCTCGGCCGGAATCGGCAGAATTTCTCCATAGACCCGCGCCACATAGTCAGCCCCATAAACCGCAGTGACGCCCGCCACCAGCCTCGACGGCTCAATCATATGACGCGCGCCTCGCGGATGAACGACCAGCTTGGCGTTGGGAAACGCTGCCATCATGCTGCCGGCGCCACCGGCATGATCGAGATGAATATGCGTGAGAAAAACATAGTCGACCGCAGTAACGTCAAGCCCCAAATTTTCCAATGCAGCCAACGCATTGGGCAAGGCATCGTTACTCCCTGTATCGACGAAGGCGACTCGGCCATCCTCAATCACCAGATGAATTGCCGCCAGAATCGGGCGTACATACCCTGCATCGAAAGCAACAATCCCGTTGCCGTAGTCTCGCCAGTCAAACATTTCCACACCCCACCGTATTGATCGGCAAATTATACTTGCCAGATTCCCATCTCAACCACATCGATATACCGACCATACTGATCGATGGTGGGCAAAACAATTTTTGTCGTACGGAGACAGCAAAATACGTTGCCAAAGGCATACCCAATGCCATCTTGCATATCCAAGACAGATGCGGATCACTCACCCGATCAATGTTAGCGGAAACGTTTCACCAAAAAACTTATAGCATTTATTGCGCAGCGGGCTTGATCAGGCTCGCAAACTTGCGACGAACAGCGAGTGCTTTTGGGGCAACAACAAAAGCACAGTAACCCTGTGCCGGATTATTTCTGAAATAGCCCTGATGGTAGCTTTCGGCCGGATAAAAACGCGGCGCTCTCTGCAACTCCGTCACAACAGGCGAGCCATAGACGTTACTGCGCGTTAATTCATCAATAAAAGCCTGGGCAATGGCATGCTGATCATCACCATGAGTAAAAATAACCGACCGATACTGAGTGCCCACATCAGCCCCCTGACGATTCAGGGTAGTCGAATCATGAATGGCAAAAAAAACCTCAAGCAACTGGTCGTAAGAGATTTGTGCCGGGTCAAACGTGATGTCAATCACCTCAGCATGCCCAGTCCCCCCCGAGCATACCGCCTCATAGCTCGGACTTTCGGCCACACCGCCGGCATAGCCCGAAACGACGCGGTCAACGCCAATTAATTGCTCAAAAACAGCCTCTAAACACCAAAAACACCCACCACCCAAGGTTGCTTTATCCACGACAGACCCCCTCCCATAACAAAAAAGGCAGCCGAAGCTGCCTTTTTACGAGCGAATTCAATTAAGCCGAGAACGAAGAACCACAACCACAGGTCGACGAGGCGTTCGGATTTCGAATGACAAATTGCGAACCCTCCAATCCTTCCGAGTAATCAATCTCG
>JAUYQT010000616.1 GCA_030697085.1 Azonexus sp.
TAATTTCGCCAGCGGTGGTACAGCCAAGCAAATGCACATCGGGAAAAGCCTGGCGCAGTGTTTGATGCAGTGGCGCAGCTACAAAATGTTCAACAGCGCCAAACACCAGCAAAAGGTCAGGGCTGATCACTTGCAGTTCAACCAACCTGGCAGCTAATTCACCAGCTTTGCGGCAGACTACCTGTTTGACGCGCATCGTTTTTCTTCTCGCTTGAAAAGGGATGAAAATAGCACATCAAAGAGGTGATTCGGTGAGCCTGGACGGCTAAAATCAACGTTTTAGCGAGGCTGCATGATCCAACTCCCCATACCCGACCCGGAAGCGCTAGACCATAGTCAGCGCCTGCAACAAACCATTGTTGATGAAATCGCCAGTGCCGACGGCTGGATTTCCTTTGCGCGTTTTATGGACATGGCTTTGTACGCGCCCGGACTCGGCTACTACGCTGCAGGTGCCCGGAAGTTTGGTTCCGCCGGCGATTTCGTCACAGCCCCTGAAATGACCGGACTCTTCGGCCAGGCGCTGGCCCGTCAGGTTGAAGAAATCATGCGGCACTCAGCGCGCCAAATTATCGAGGTCGGTGCCGGTTCGGGTCGTCTGGCCGCCGACCTGCTGCTTGAACTTGAGCGGCTGGATTGTCTGCCCGAACACTATGCCATTCTTGATTTATCGGCCGATTTGCGCCAACGCCAGCAGGAAACGATCGCCCATGCCGCACCGCACCTGCTGCAGCGTGTCGAGTGGCTGAATCGCTTGCCGGAACGATTTTCCGGCGTGGTGCTCGCCAACGAACTACTTGACGCCTTACCCGCCGAGCTTGTCGCTTGGCGTGAAGAGGGTATTTTCAAGCGCGGGGTCGGTATCGATGCAACGGGAAGTTTCACGTGGATCGAACGCCCGGCGACCGGTGCACTGCTTGTAGCGGCGGCGGAAATCGGCCAGCAGTGCCAGTTGCCACCCGGTTTTGAGAGTGAGATCAGTTTGGCAGCACGGGCCTGGACGGCGGAATGGGCACACCGTCTGGAACGTGGCGCACTCCTGCTAATCGACTACGGTTTTCCCCGGCGCGAGTTTTATCACCAACAGCGCGGCCGCGGCACGCTGATGTGTCATTACCGCCACCACAGCCATCCCGACCCGTTTTATCTCCCCGGCTTGCAGGATGTTAC
>JAUYQT010000622.1 GCA_030697085.1 Azonexus sp.
CGAAACTGCCGACCGAACTGCTGACTTGACGACGCGCCATGTCGATACCTTTGACTTCGGCCTGGCGGAAACGGTAACCCAGTTGATCAGCCGCCGCTTGATAGTTCTGGTGCAGCCGGCGTCCATTATCGAGACCCGCCAGCCAGCGGTTGCTGAGTGGCAGTGAGATGAATTCCGGATTGCGCTCAATGAGCAGGACATCACAGGTTTTGGCCAATTGGCCAGCGGCTGAAAGTCCTCCCCAGCCGCCACCGATGATGACAATTTTAGGGCGAGCCGGCGTCGCCAGAATGGCTGGCGCACACAAGGTGGCGGCACTGGCTAGCATGAATTGGCGGCGGGAAATGTTCATTGGCCAAGCTTAGGCTGAAATCGATTCGGCAGAAATGATCGAAAGCAATTCAGCCCCGTAGTGTTCGATTTTGGCGCTGCCCATGCCGACGATAGTGGCTAGCAAGCCACGGCTAACCGGGCGAACCTCAGCCAGTTCGCGTAGCGTTTTATCATGCAGGATGACATAGGCGGGGACGCCTTGTTCACGGGCAGTATCGCCGCGCCATTGGCGAAGAATCTGAAACAGTGCCTCGTCATCTGACGAAAGCGGGCTTGACGTAACGCTGGTCGTTTTGGTTGGGACTCTTTTGCGAACGGGCGCACGGCGTAACTCAACGCGCTGTTCGCCTTTCAGAACCTTGCGGGCAGCATCAGTCAATTGCAGCGCCCCATGTTCGGCCATGTCGACATGTACCAGGCCGGCGGCGGCGAGTTGCCGGAAAACGCTTTTCCAGGTGTATTCATCGAGATCGCCGCCAACGCCGAAGGTGGGGAGTTGATCGTGATTCCATTGCTTGATTTTGTCGCTGGCCTTGCCGCGTAGCACGTCGGTCAGGTGCCCGACACCGAAGCGCATGCCGGTGCGGAAAATTGCGGATAGTGCTTTTTGCGCAGCTAGCGTGCCATCCCAAAGTTCGGGTGGGTCCTGGCAGACATCGCAGTTATGACAGGCGGCATGCTCCTCGCCGAAATAGTCGAGTAGTACCTGGCGGCGGCAGCGCGGCGCCTCGCAATAGGCAAGTAGTGCGGTCAACCGTTGAGATTCGAGGATTTTCTGGTTGTCGGCAGCGCCGGATTCGGCGATCCGGGCATGCTGTAGTGCAACGTCCTGCATGCCGTAAGCCATCCAGGCTTCGGCCGGCTCACCATCGCGACCGGCGCGACCGGTTTCCTGGTAATAGGCCTCAATGCTTTTCGGCAGGTCGAGGTGGGCGACGAAACGTACATCCGGCTTGTCGATCCCCATCCCGAAAGCGATGGTAGCGCACATGACCAAGCCTTCTTCACGCAGAAAGCGGCGCTGGTTGGCGGCACGCGTCTGGACCGGCAAGCCGGCATGGTAGGGCAGGGCAGGGTAGCCTTGGGCAGAAAGCCACTCGGCGGTTTCCTCCACTTTTTTACGTGATAAGCAATAAACAATGCCGGCTTGCCCTTTGCGGCCGCTGAGGAAGCCGAGTAGTTGCTTCTTGGCGTTGTCTTTTTCAACCACGGTGTAGCGGATGTTGGGTCGGTCGAAGCTGGAGAGAAAAACGCGAGCTTCATTCAGCCCAAGGCGGTTCAGAATTTCACTGCGCGTTGCTTGATCGGCCGTGGCAGTAAGAGCGATGCGCGGGACGCTGGGATAGCGTTCGTGCAGGGCCGAAAGCTGCAGATATTCCGGACGGAAATCATGGCCCCATTGCGAGACGCAATGGGCTTCATCAATGGCAAATAGCGCCAGCTTGCCAGCTTCACTCAGTGCGTCGAGCATGGCCAGTGTGCGTTCGAGCAGCAGGCGTTCAGGGGCGATATAAACGAGATCGAGTTGGCCGCTGAATATTTTCTGCTCGATGTTCTGGGCTTCGCGCCAATCGACGGTTGAGTTCAGGCAGGCGGCGC
This sequence comes from Azonexus sp., assembly GCA_030697085.1. Classification (GTDB taxonomy): domain Bacteria; phylum Pseudomonadota; class Gammaproteobacteria; order Burkholderiales; family Rhodocyclaceae; genus Azonexus. The sequence continues at coordinate 1,933 of JAUYQT010000622.1, forward strand.
GAACGCCAAGTTGAGTCAGTGCGTCGACCTGATCCTGCATCAGCGCAATCAGTGGTGAAACAACCACGGCGCAACCGGGACGAAGCAGGGCGGGAATCTGGAAGCAAAGGCTTTTGCCGCCGCCGGTCGGCATCAGGACAAGGGCATCGCCACCTCGTTCGATGTGGGCAATGATCTCGGCCTGAGCGCCGCGAAAGGCAGGATAACCAAAAACATCGCGCAGGATTTGCAGCGCGGGGGTGTCGGCGATTGCTGCGGTCAACATGGTTTCAAGGCCGGTTTTCGTCGGTGATGGCTTCACGGCGTAATGCCTCGCCATCCCAGATCAGGCATTCGCCCTGCTCTTCGTGCCAGTCGGACAATACCCAGCGCTCAACATGAATGCCATCAACGATATGGTCATGTTTTGCCGGCTGATGTGTGTGACCGTGGATGAACGTCGCGTAGCCGTGCTCGCGCAGAAAATCATCCGTTGCCGCCGCTTGCAGGTCGGTGTAGGGCATTTCTTTGCTGCGTTGGCTTGATTCGCTCACTTCGCGCATATGGGCGGCAATGGAGCGTCGTTCGGCCAGTGGTTTGGCCAGCAGGGCGGCCTGCCAGGCTGGATTACGTACCTGGGCGCGGAAGGCCATGTATTCGGTATCGTCAAGGCAAAGCGCGTCGCCGTGAGAGAGCGCGAATTGCCATTCGGCAGTAGAAAGTATGTAAGGGTCGTTCAGCAATTTGACGCCGCTGGCGGCGGCAAAATCAGTGCCGAGCAGGAAATCACGGTTGCCGTGTAGTGCTGAAATCTTCAGTCCGCTATCGCTGGCTGCGCGCAAGGCTGCGATGATTTCGGCGTTAAAGGGTTCGTCACAATCGTCGTCTCCGATCCAGGCTTCAAAAAGATCGCCCAGGATAAATAGTTCATCGGCCTGTCGGGCTCGACCGCCGAGAAACTGGAGAAACAAACAAGTCGCCCCGGGTGACCGGGGCGACAGGTGCAGATCGGAAATAAAAAAAATCAAACGATTTCTGCTTTTTCGATAATTACGTCGTCCACTGGCACATCTTGGTGGAATCCCTTGTTACCCGTTTTGACGGCACGGATTTTCTCAACCACATCCAGGCCTTCAACCACTTCGCCGAAAACGCAGTAGCCCCAGCCTTGGCCGGATTCAGCCTTGAAATCGAGAAAATCGTTGTCAACGGTATTGATGAAAAACTGGGCAGTCGCTGAGTGTGGATCATTGGTCCGTGCCATGGCAACCGTGCCACGCTTGTTTTTCAAGCCATTAGCCGCTTCGTTTTCGATCGGGGCATTACAAGGCTTTTGATTCATGCCGGGTTCCATGCCGCCGCCCTGAATCATGAAATTCTTGATCACGCGGTGAAAAACGGTATTGTTGTAGTGGCCGGCTTCAACGTAAGCGAGAAAGTTGGCGACTGTCTTTGGTGCTTTTTCAGCGTTCAGTTCGAGGCCGATAACGCCGTGGTTGGTGGTGAGTTTGATCATGGGAATCCTTATTTGTCGGAGAGAATTTTAACGTTCTGGATGATGACAGGCGTCGTCGGAACATTTTCGTAATAGCCCGCATTACCCGTGGGTGTCTTGGCAATCTTGTCGACCACGTCCATGCCCTGGCTAACCTTGCCGAAAACGGTGTAGCCCCAGTCGCGTGGGTCGGATGTCGAGCGGTGGTTGAGAAAAGTGTTGTCTTTCAGGTTGACGAAAAATTGCACTCTGGCCGAGTGTGGGTCGGCGGTGCGCGCCATTGCAACGGTGCCTCTAGCATTGCTCAGGCCATTAGTCGCTTCGTTTTTCAAGGCGGGTGTCAGAACTTTTTTCTCGGTCATGGCCTGATTAAAGCCGCCGCCCTGAATCATGAAGCCATCAATCACGCGGTGGAATATAGTCGCTTCATAAAAACCATGTTTGGCATTCATGAGAAATAGCTCAACGGTTCGTGGTGATTTTTCCGGATAAAGCTCAATGGTGAACGCACCGAGCGAAGTGGTGATTTCGACGGCTGGTGTGGCCCAGGTGGCCACAGAAAAAAGCAGGCCGGCGGTCAGTGTGGAGAGTTTTTTCAGCATCATGCACTTCCTTCGTAAATGATTTTCCATTTGCCATCTTCGCGCAACCAATATTGGCGCTTTTTCATCAGGTTGTTCAGGTTATTGCTTCGGTAATCCTGATTAAACGTGACGACGACGACTTCTTCCTTGCCTGGGTTGCGGAAAACCGAGAGATTCTCGGTTTTTACCTTGATCCACTCCTTGCCGGCATTGATTTGCTTTTTCTGGCTAGCAAACTGTTCAAAATTCTGATTGCCGGTTTTGAAGCGCTTCGAGTAATGCTTCAGGTAACGCTCGGTGTTGCGGCTTTCCCAGTCAGAACGCCAGCTATCGATACTCTTGTTCAGCTCGTTGCGTTCCTTCGTCCAGTCGTCGAAGGACAACCATTCGACGGAGCTGCTGATAATCACCGGCGTTAAACCGACTTGCAGACTTTTCGCGATGCTGTCGAGATCCTGATTGGTTAATACGACACATCCTTCCGATGCCTTTGGCGGCCGGGCAAAAGTATTGGACGGTGTTCCATGTAGCCAGATGCCGCTCCCATTTCGCCCCTGACGCTTATCCCACTCATTCGGGTAGTTGATGGGAAAAGCACCGCTGCCATAAAGATCGGCCAGCTTTTGCCGCGGCAGGCTGCTGGTGACGTGATAGACGCCAATCGGTGTCTTCTTGTCACCTTCAGAAAGTTTGTCGGCGCCTAGTTTGCCTTGAGTGACGTAATAATCAGCCACAAAACGCGGTCGACCGCCGTTAGCCAAGTCATTCTCATACAAATAAAGGCGTGAGCGTTTGGTGTCGACCACGATGGCGTAGCGCTGGTCCGGTTGCATTTGTAACAGGTAGCGCGGCACATTATTCTTTTCCGGCTTTTCGCTGTAGCCGCTTAAGCGAGCGATGGCTTCGGCGCGCAGATCGGCGACCTTCTCGGCGGGGGCGCCTTGTAAAGCGCCAAACGTCTGAATCTGCTGTGTGCGGGCGAGCAACAAATCACCCTTGATCAGGTTGGCCAGGCGGTAATTTGGGTGTTGACGAAGCAGTAGTTCGGTCAGCAGCAACGCATCGCTTAGCTGGTTGGCTTCGATTTTTTTGAAAATCGCTATTAGCTGAGCTTCTGGCCCAGAGTCGGAAACAATCGCCGGGAGCGTCCCGGCGGTTGTTGCCGGTAGAAAACGGCTCCTCGATATTGTCTCTGCTTGCTCGGCAAAGCCAGTGGCCTGGATGCTTGGGGCTGGTTCGTCAGTGGGTGATATCGTTGCTGTCGAAGTCGCCAGTTTGTCGAAGCCGGATTGGCTGGCTAGCAAAGCACCACCCGCCAGACAAATTCCTAACGCGATAAGAGATAACTTGCGGCCCGGCATCACCGCGAATTTTCTTCCTTGATCAGCCATCTGCTACCGGAGCGAACCAAGATCATGGTCTTCGTGGTCGAACTTTTCAGGCCGGGCGCCTTATAGTGCTGGCGGAATTTCACAATGGCTTTGTTGCCATTGATAGTAATGCTAGGTTCGTCATAGGTCACTGAAATACTGCCCGGCTTGCCAGTGATACGGCTTTCACGCTGCGCGTCCCAAGCCTTGCGGGACATGCCATTCGGTGTCTCGAAGTCGTTCGCATAAGCAGCAAGATAGCCTTTGATGTCTTTGCGTGACCAGGCGTTAGCCCAGGAAGCGATGGCTTTGGCGATATCTTCGCTGGCTCCATCGACCTTCTTTATGACCGGTGTCGAGGGGGGCGCTACCTCTACCGGCGCCGGCGGAGCATCGGCAATTTTGGCCGGGCTCGTAGAGGCGGCACCTGGTGTTGATGTGACGACGCTGGCGGTTGGGGCGACCGTGACTGCCGGTTTGGCAGCAACGGTAACAGCAGGTGTGGCGATGGTTGGTTTGACGTTGCCTTTGCCTGAGGTGGTGATCAGGTCGCGGATCAGTGCCAGCTTGTTCTGAGTGGTCGCGTTGGCGGTATCAAGTTGCAGTGCTTTGTCATAGGCCTGGCTGGCCAGCTTGGCATAAACATCACCAAGGTTTTCGTAGGCGATGGCGTAGGAGGGGTGTGTCCTAATGGCCATTTCAAGTGCCGTACGCGCTTTTTCATATTGTTTTTGCTGGGCAAAAAGAACAGCCAGATTGTTATAGGGCTCAGGCAGTTCGGGATAGTCTTCAGTGAGTTTGGTGAAAACGCCGATTGCCTCAGCCGGCTTGTTCATTTCGGTGTAAATCAAACCCTTGAGGAATCGACCCTGGGCGTCTTTGGGTTTGGCGCTCAGATGGGCGTCAACTTTTTCCAGCGCCTGTGGGTACTGGCCCTGTTTAATCAGGCGCTGCACTTCCGGCAAATTGTCGGCAAAGGCCGGTACAGTGAAGCCGATGGCCACGCCCATAGCGATAGTACGCAGTGTTTTGAACTGCGGAAAGCGGGGCTGGAACAGGGATTTTGAAGTCATCGCTATGTTATAATTTTCAGGGTTTTACAATCTTTTCATTCTACCAAAAACGCCGGTAACTCAATAGATTTAAGCGCGACGGCGGCGCCACAAAACGATCCCCCATGCTCAAAATTTATAACTCACTGAAGCGCGAAAAGCAGCTTTTCGTTCCTATCGAACCGAATAAAGTTCGCATGTATGTTTGCGGAATGACGGTCTATGACTATTGTCACCTTGGGCATGCCCGGGTGATGGTGGTGTTTGATATGGCCTATCGCTGGCTCAAGGCTTCCGGCTACGACGTGACCTATGTTCGCAATATTACTGATATTGATGACAAAATCATCCGACGGGCGGCGGAAAGCGGTGAGACGATCCAGCAGTTGACCAATCGTTTCATCGCTTTCATGCATGAAGATGCTGATGCGTTAGGGGTTTTGCGCCCTGATTTTGAGCCGCGTGCCACCGAGTTTGTGCCGGAAATGCTTGATCTTATCAGCCAGCTTGAAGCGAAAGGTTTGGCGTATCAGGCTAGCGATGGTGACGTAAATTATGCTGTGCGCAAATTTGACGGCTATGGCAAGTTGTCCGGTAAATCGCTCGATGATTTGCGGGCTGGTGAGCGCGTCGAGGTTGATTCTGCCAAGCAGGATCCACTCGATTTTGTGCTCTGGAAACACGCCAAGCCGGGTGAGCCAGCCTGGCAATCACCGTGGGGCGAGGGCCGGCCAGGTTGGCATATTGAATGCTCGGCGATGAGCTCGAAGCTTCTTGGCCAGCATTTTGACATTCATGGCGGTGGGCAGGATTTGCAGTTTCCGCACCACGAAAACG
>JAUYQT010000639.1 GCA_030697085.1 Azonexus sp.
ATGCAAACCTCGTTCATGCATCCGCCGTTTGGCTTCGCGCTGTTCTATCTACGCTCGGTGGCCCCCCCCTCGATCAAGACCACAGACATTTACTGGGGCGCCGTCCCCTTCGTCTGCATCCAGATCGTCATGGTGGCGATCATCATTATTTTCCCAGGCGTCGTCAGCTATGGGGATGCGGCACAACAAGCCCAGGCCCAGATGGAACGCGATGGCACCGCACCACCGCCGATTGACCTGGATGCGATGATGAACAGCGCGAATGAAGAAGGCGACAAGCCGACGGACGACGCAGCTGCTAATTTACTGAAAGATTTGCAAGAAAACAGCAAGTAAGCGCCAGCGGCAATCAACACGAAGGGCGGGGTCACTCCCGCCCTTTTTTGTCAACGAAAAATAGCGCAAGCGATGTCGCGATTCAGAGCAGCTTCCCGTCGATATAGCCATTCCCTATCCCGCAGATCAGGACAAACGATTAGACTAACATCGTCTTTTCTTTGAAAATAACAGCGTCTCTTGAGCAACCTGAATGAAGGAGAAAATCATGGATACCGGCATTAGCAAAAAAGATCGTGAAAAAATCGCCGAAGGGCTGTCCCGCCTGCTGGCCGACTCTTACACGCTGTACCTGAAAACGCACAACTTCCACTGGAACGTCAAAGGGCCGATGTTCAACACCCTGCACCTGATGTTCATGGGTCAATACACCGAACTCTGGAATGCGCTTGACCTGATCGCCGAGCGTATCCGTGCCCTCGGCTTTCCCGCGCCTGGCACCTACCGCGAATTCGCCGCGCTGACGGTGATCAAGGAAAGCGAAGGCGTGCCGGAGGCCACCGAGATGATCAAGCAATTGCTTTCTGGCCAGGAGGCGGTGGTGAAAACAGCGCGTAGCATTTTCCCGATTATCAACAAGGCGGGCGACGAACCCTCGGCCGACCTGTTAACCCAGCGCATGCAGATCCACGAAAAAAATGCCTGGATGCTGCGCAGCCTGCTCGAAACCTGAACGGAATACTTCAGGCAATAAAAAACCCGCGAATTTCGCGGGTTTTTTTTCGTTGACCGCAACAATCGGTCTGGGATAACGCCGCTTACTTGTGCGTCTGCAGGAAAGTATCCATCCGGTTTTCGGCCACACTAAACCACGCGTTTTGTGTGCGCCGATATTTCTCATATGCGGTATAGATTTTCTTGAAAGCCGGATTTTTCGAGGCTTCATCAGCATAAAGTTGCTGCGAGGCCTTGTAGGCAGCTTCGAGAATTTCATCTGAATACTTCTGCAACTTGACGCCCCCCTGCAGCAACTTGGAAAGCGCAATCGGGTTTTTGTGATCGTATTCAGCCATCATCGTTATATTGGCTTCATAAGCTGCCGCCCGGAAAGCTTCCTGGTACTCCTTCGGCAACTTGTCCCACTCCTTCTTGTTCACAAAGAAGTGAATGACCGGAC
>JAUYQT010000673.1 GCA_030697085.1 Azonexus sp.
GTAACAGCTTGATCCTGGCAAGATTGCCCGTCGCCCCGAAAATGACGTAGGCGTGCGATTCGGTCGTGCAGCTCATGGCAGTTTTTCCTCGACACCATCGCCCAGCCAACGGGTATGGAAATGCTCGGTCGGGTCACGATCGACGCGCTGGTAGGAATGCGCGCCGAAGAAATCGCGCTGCGCCTGCAGAATGTTGGCCGAGCCCTTGGCGCAGCGGTAGCCATCGAAAAACGCCAGTGCCGAAGCCAGTGCCGGGGCGGCGACGCCGCTGCCGGCCGCGAGTATGACGGCCTGCCGCCAGCCAGCTTCTGCGCCTTTTATTTCTGCGACGAAAAAAGGATCTTGCAGCAGGCTGGGCGGCGTCGGGCTGCGGGAAAAACTGGCTTTAATGTCGTCGAGAAAGCGGCTGCGAATAATGCAACCAGCGCGCCAGAGCAGCGCGATCTCTCCGTAGGGCAGGGCCCAGCCTTCGGTTTCGGCGGCAGATTGCATGAGCATGAAACCTTGTGCGTAGGAAATCAGCTTGGAGGCGTAAAGCGCGTCATGCAGGGCGTCGATCAATGCGCCGCGGCTGGATTGCGGGATCAGCGCCGGCGCGCTGCCCAGTAGCGCCGCCGCGGCGACCCGCTCGGCCTTGCGTGCCGACAGCATGCGCGCCTGAACCGCCTCGCCGATCAGGGTGAGCGGCACACCATGCTCAAGCGCATCCTGTGCTGTCCAGATGCCGGTGCCTTTCTGCCCGGCCCGGTCGAGAATCTTGTCGACCAGCGGATTGCCGTCAACGTCGCGCTGCCGCAGGATGCGGCTGGTGATTTCGATCAGGTAGGACTCAAGACGACCCGCATTCCAGCCGGCAAAAATGTCGGCCATTTCGTCGTAACTCATCCCCAGCGCGTGCTGCATCAGGTGGCAAACTTCAGCGATCAGCTGCATGTCGCCGTATTCGATGCCGTTATGAACCATCTTGACGTAATGGCCTGCCCCGCCATCGCCCAGCCACTGGCAGCACGGCACGCCATCCACTTTGGCGGCAATCGACTGGAACATGTCGCGGATGGTCGGCCAGGCGGCAACAGCGCCACCCGGCATCAATGATGGGCCATGGCGCGCGCCTTCTTCGCCACCGGAAACCCCCATGCCGACGAAGTGAATACCTTGGGCCAACAACTCGCGCCAGCGCCGGTTGCTGTCGTGGAAATGCGAATTGCCGCCGTCGATCAGGATGTCGCCGGCATCAAGCAGCGGCAGTAGTTGCGCAATCACGGCATCGACCGCCTTGCCGGCCGTCACCATAAGCAGGATGACGCGTGGCCGGTTCAACTGGCTGATCAATTGCTGCGGGC
>JAUYQT010000689.1 GCA_030697085.1 Azonexus sp.
TTTAGAAAGCCGATCCTTGATCATAATCGCGCTGCTTTTATCGCAGCGCTTGCCGCTCGCGAGCAATGGCGTTCCGGTGCGCCGCTGATTCTCGATGCCGGTTGTGGCGTTGGCTGGAGTACGCAGCGCATTGCCGAAACCTTTCCTGAACATTTTGTTTTTGGCGTCGATCAATCGGTTGACCGCATCAATCGGGGCAAACCGTTGCCGATGCCGGCTAATGCCTTGCTGATTCGGGCTGATCTGGTCGATTTCTGGCGTCTGCTCGCCGCGTCGGGTATTCGCCTGGCTCGTCATTACAATCTTTATCCCAACCCGTGGCCGAAGATTGGGCATCTGGCCCGGCGTTGGCACGGCCATGCGGTTTTTCCCGTTTGGCGCGAACTCGGCGGGGAGCTGGAGTGTCGGAGCAACTGGTCGATCTATATTGAGGAAATGGCGCAGGCGCTGACTTCGCTCAGCGGTCAGCCAGTGGTGGCCGAGCCTTGGCTGACAGATAGGCCGATGACACCTTTTGAAAAAAAATATCTTGCTTCCGGCCATCAACTCTGGCGCTGCCGGGTCAGCCTGACATGAGCCCTTGTCAAAGCTGCGGCGCTTGTTGCGTTAGCTTCCGGGTCGATTTTCATCCGGTCGAACTGGCGGGTGGCGCATTCGCCTGGGGGCAGGGCGTGCCACGGGAAATGACGCTGCCGGTGACGGCCAATATCGTGCGTATGGCCGGCACTGACGATCCTGAACCGCGCTGCGTGGCGCTGCGGGGCGAAGTCGGGCAAGCGGTAAATTGCAGCATTTATCACGGTCGACCGTCACCTTGCCGCGAATTTGATATCGAACACGCCGCCTGCAACCGGGCACGGCAGCGCTGCGGTCTGGCGCCGTTGTGACTCAGCTGCACCAAAACCAGGAAAAATGAACATGCTGCGCTCCCTGAATCGTCCCGATATTTGGGTTGTTACCTTGGCCGCGGCGGGCATTCTGATGGTCACCATGGGCGCCCGCCAGTCGCTTGGACTGTTCATTGCACCAATCGGAGCGACGACCGGGCTGGGCATCGCCAGCATTAGCCTGGCGCTGGCCATCGGGCAATTTACCTGGGGCGCCATTCAGCCTGTGGCCGGTGCCGTGGCTGACCGTTACGGCCCACGGGCTGTGCTGATTGGCGGCCTGCTGTTGCTGGCCCTTGGTTCGGCCATTACGCCATTCATGGGCAGCGGCTTCGGCTTGATGGTTTCACTCGGCCTGATCTCGGCCATCGGTTCGGGGGCGGGAAGTTTTTCAGTGCTGATCGGCGCTGCGGCTCAGCGCTTGCCGATTGAGGCACGCGGTTCAGCCTCGGGCGTGATTAACGCTGGCGGCTCTTTCGGCCAGTTTGTCTTTGCCCCCGTTTTGCAAAAGCTGATTCAGGTTTTTGGCTGGATGGGTGCGATGTGGGCAATGGCCTTGATGACGCTGGCTGCCTTGCCATTGGTTGGCAGGCTGACGCGCCCTGTTGAAGGACAGGTGACGCATGTGCATGAAGCAGGCGGGCTGAAAAAAGCGGTCGGCACGGCGATGAAGGATCGCAGTTATTGGCTTTTGCACATCGGCTTTTTTACCTGCGGCTTTCATATCGCTTTTTTGGTCACTCATCTGCCGGGCGAAGTTAATTTGTGCGGTCTGCCGCCCTCGGTAGCCAGTTGGTCGCTGGCTATCATCGGTCTAGCCAATATTTTCGGCAGCCTCTACGCCGGCTCCTGCGTTGCAAAATACCGCAGCAAATATGTGCTGGCGGCGATGTACGCCTCGCGCGCTGTGCTCATTGCCCTTTATTTGATGGCGCCACGTACCGAACTGACTTTCTATTTATTCGCCGCCGGCCTTGGCTTTACCTGGCTGGCCACCGTGCCGCCAACCGCTGCCATCGTCGGCAAGTTGTTCGGCATCCGCTATTTAGCCACTTTGTTTGGCCTGACCTTGCTCAGCCACCAGATCGGCGGCTTTCTCGGCGCTTATCTCGGCGGCCTGACGATCAGCCGTTTCGGCGACTTTGGCTGGATGTGGTACGCCGACATCGCACTGGCGCTGATCGCCGCCATCGTCAATCTGCCGATTCGCGAAGCCCCGGTTGGCCAGAAGTTCGCTGAGGCTTGATCGGTGACATGAAAGGAGCGCGTTGCGATTGCTTGGAACGCTCGTTCTTCGCCGTGCGTAGCTGACCGTTTGGCCGAAAATATTAGCGCCACCTTAGGTCGGCGAGAGCGTCGCGACGACCTTGCCCGGTTCAATGCGGATGCTGCGTAGCAGCCAGCGCGCAGCAATTTCTTCCGAACTGCCATCCTCGCGCAGCACATAAACCGGCTTCTTGCGAAAATAGGTGGCGATCAGTTTGTTGACCGCCTGCTTTGCTTCCGGCAAGGCTTCGCGCGGAATGGCCTGCGATTCGATGCTGTGAGCTACCGGGTTTTCCAGATAAAAAGCCTTGCTCTGATCGTCGTAGCGAACACCCGCCGTGCCGATGATGTCGACAGGGATGGCGCCACCGCCGAGCAACGCAATATACAAACGGGCGGTAATGCCAACCTGGCCCGCCGGGGTGCCCAAGATAATCGTTGGCGCATCGCGTAGCGAAACGGTTATCCAGCCGCCGTAATTTTGCGATTGCGGCCCGGCCTTGAGCAGTGAGTTCTGGATTTCGGCTTCGGTGAAAATTACTTCCCGGTCAAATAATGCGGCGCCCAGTGGGCCGATCAAGGCAAGGCAGCCGGCCAGCAGGAGTACAAAGCGCGTTATTTTCAGCATCGATTTACGGTGCGGGCGCATCAAATATTTTTGGCCAGATAGATCGGCCGATGGCTTGGGTGTTGGGCATGAGCGTCAATCCAATGAAAAAAATAGAGTTTAGCAGTCATGTGCACAAAATGATTTATCCCCGAATCGCTCGGACAAGCCTGTGGACAAGCTCGGGATAATCATCGTAAGCCATTGGCTGAAAAGCATAAATACCCGTCCGATTAAATTTTGGGCAATTGCCCTGGTCGGGCATGAAGCGGGATGCCTGGCGGGTGATCGTGCTGCGCAGGCCGCCATTGCGGTGGGATAAATCGCATCTATCCCCGTTTGAGTCGGGTAAGTCTGTGGATAAGCTCGGGACAAGTACGGCAACTGGCTGAGCAGAAAAGGAAATATACCGTTGCCCACAAAACGGGCGGCATCTACAGTTGTTTTTTCCGTGGGCGTTTGCTGCGCTTGGGCGCCAGCAGTTGCGTTTCGATGACTTCGGCCGGCAGCGGCCTGGAGAACAGGAAGCCCTGCAGGTAATCGCACTTCAGCCGGGCCAGGGTTTCCTGTTGGGCCACCATTTCGACGCCTTCGGCGACGACTTTCATGCGCAGGCTGTGGGCCAGGGCAATAATACCGGTGACGATGGCCACGGCGTCCTCATCGTCCGGGATGTCCTGAACGAAGGAGCGGTCGATCTTCAGCGTACAGGCTGGCAGGTGCTTGAGGTAGGACAGCGACGAATAACCAGTACCGAAATCGTCGATCGAGATACGGATGCCGAGGTCGCGCAGATCGCGGAGGATGCCGATACTTTCTGCAGCACGCGCCATCAGCACGCTTTCGGTAATTTCCAGAACCAGCGCCGAGGCGGGCAGGCCGCTGTCGCTCAAGGCACTGAGCACGATGTCCTGCAGCTCGGGTTGCTCAAGTTGCCTGGCCGACAGGTTGACGGCAACATGCAGCGTCGACAGTCCGCTGTCCAGCCAGGTCTTGGCCTGGATGCAGGCATGACGCAGGACGCGCTCACCGAGCGGCAGGATGAGGCCGGTTTCCTCGGCCAGCGGGATGAAGGTGGCTGGCGAAACGATGCCTTGCTCCGGGTGCAGCCAGCGGACCAGCGCTTCGACGCCGGCAATTTTGCCGCTGACGGTATCGATCACCGGTTGGTAAAAAACGGTGATTTCATCACGTTCCAACGCCCGGCGCAGATCGTTCTCCATCTTCAGGCGATCCGAGATGGCCGATTCCATGGCCGCCTCGTAATAGCAGAAGCCGCTGCCGCTGTGCTTGGCGCGATACATGGCGGTGTCGGCATGGCGGAGCAAACTGCTGACGTCGGTACCGTCGGCCGGATACAGCGAGATGCCGATGCTGGCGCTGATCACGACTTCCTGGCCGCCGACGACGAGCGGGGCGGAGACCGTGCGGCAAATGTTCTGGGCAACGCTGGCCGCCACGCCGAGGTTCGGCAGATCGTCGAGCAGCACGGTGAATTCGTCACCACCCAGCCGGGCCACGCAGTCGTCGGCGCGCACGCAGCCTTTGAGACGCTGCGCCATGGTCGCCAGCAACTGGTCACCGGCCTCGTGGCCGAGCGTGTCGTTGATGAACTTGAAGCGGTCGAGATCGAGGAAAAGCACGGCCAGTGTGCTGTTGCGGGCCTGGCTGCGGTCGATTGAGCGGCTCAGGTGTTCGACGAAAAGCAGGCGATTGGGCAGGCCGGTCAGCGTGTCGTTATAGGCCAGCTGGCGGACATGTTGCTCGGCGCGCGTGGCATCGATGACTCGCCGGACCCTTTGATTCACCACCGAGAGATGGATCGGTTTGGGAATGAAATCGCTGGCCCCGGATTCAAAGGCGCGCTCGATCGACTGGCGGTCGTCGAGCGAAGTAATCATCAGCACCGGGATGTCTTTCCACAGCGGATGCCGTTTCAAGGCGCAGCAGGCATCGAAGCCATCCATCACCGGCATCAGGGCGTCCATCAGGATGGCGTCCGCCGCATTGCTTTCCAGCCAGATCAGCGCCGCGTTGCCGTCGCCCGCTTCCTCGACGCGGAAACCGCTGCGATGCAGGGCGTGGCGCAAGGCTGCACGGGTGCTGCGATCGTCGTCCACCACCAGCACGAGCGGGGCGTTGTCGCGCAATTCCGGCAGACCGAGCGGCAACTCGTCGAGTTCGGACATCAGCGTTGGTTCGACGATGGCGAATTCGGTACGCAAGCGGAGCAGTAGTTCGCTGGTTTCGGCCAGTGCTCCGGCTTCGGCATGCAGCTCGATTTCCCTCGCCACGCCGGCCATGGCGGTGGCGCCCAGGTTGCCGGCAGCGCCCTTGATGACATGCGTTACCTGGCGCAGGGTGCCGGCGTTGCCGTCGGCTATGGCGCCTTCCAGTTCAAGCAGATAGCGCGGCATATCTTCGAGAAATGGCCGGATCGCTTCGCTCACCGAGTCGCCGAGGATTTCCCGCAGGCGCGCCAGTACGGCGCTATCGAGCGGCGGAGTACCGCTCGCTTCGGCCGGCGCTTCAGGGGGCTGGGTTGTCAGCTTGGCTGCGGGGGCTGACCAATGCAGCCATTGTTCGAGGCGGCTGGCGAGCATTTCCAGCGTCAGCGGCTTGCCCAGATGGTCATCCATGCCAGCCATCAGGCAGCTCTCGACATCAGCCGGCAGCGTGTTGGCGGTCATGGCGACGATCGGTGTGTACCGGCCGCTGCCCGTCTCCAGGCTGCGGATGGCTGCGGTGGCCTGGAAACCGTCCATTTCCGGCATCGAACAATCCATCAGGATCAGATCCCAGTCGCCGTCGCGCCACTGGGTAACAGCTTCAATGCCGTTCCGGGCGATGCCGCTGGTGCAGCCGAGCAGGCGCAACATGCCGGTGGCGACAATCTGGTTGGTCAGGTTATCTTCAGCGATCAGGATGCGAGCGCTCTGCTTGATCTGTCTTTCGGCGGCTGGCAGGGCGGACGGGGCGGAGAGGCCAGCAACGCAGGGCGTAGTGAACCAGAAATTGCTGCCCTGGCCCGGCGTGCTGTCTACGCCGATGTCGCCACCGAGCAGGCGAACGATCTGTTTGCAGATGGCCAGACCCAGCCCGCTGCCGCCATAGCGCCGCGTCATCGAGGAGTCAGCCTGGGTGAAGGAGTCGAAGATGGCCGACTGCTGGTCGCCGGCGATACCGATGCCGCTGTCGCGCACGGCGAAGCGTAACTGCCGGCCATCGGCGCTGGACTCGACGGTCAGGGTCACGGCACCGTGCTCGGTGAACTTCAGCGCATTGCCCAACAGGTTGATCAGGATCTGGCGAATCCGCGCCGGGTCGCCGTTGAGTACCGGCGGTACGTTCGCCGCGATGCGGGCGGTCAGCGTCAGCTTCTTGCCGGCCGCCGGCTGGCGGAACATGTTGATGACACCGTCGATCAGCGGCTGCAGCGCAAAATCGCTGGCATCGACCTCCAGCCGGCCGGCTTCGAGCCGGGAGAAATCAAGAATGTTGTTGATTAGTTCCAGCAGATATTGCGAAGAGTCCCAGGCGAGGCCGAGTAATTCTGTTTGCTCAGGGTTCAGTTTGTCCATTTTCAGCATGTCGAGCGTACCGATCACGCCGTTCAGCGGGGTGCGTATTTCATGGCTGACGGTGGCGGCGAAATCGGCTTTCAGTTTGGCGAAACGCAAGGCGCTGTCGCGCGCCGTGCGCAATTCCTGTTCGCGTTGCTCAAGCGCTTCCATCATGCTGTTGAAGGCATGCGCCATGTCGGCCAGGTCGCGTGGGCCGGAGAGGTTGGCGCGCAGGCCGATCTGGCCTTTTTCGGCCAGGGCCATGGTCTCGGAGAGGTCAGACAGTGGTTGGGTCAGGCGTCCGGCGAGCAGGCGCAGGCCGAGTACAAAAAGCGCCGCAAAAGCCATACCGGCAGCGAAGTTGACGACAAATACTTCATGAACCAGCGCCTTTAACGTCGCCTTGCTCTGCTCGATCAGTACGAAACCGAGCAGGATGTCTTTGCGTTCGGTGGTCTCGAACTGCGAGTCCGGGCCGGAGACCGACCAGACCGGTGCGACGAAATGCCAGCCCTCTGAATTCTCATCCTCAAGATACGGCTCGTGGGCGTCGGGTCTGAGCCGGCTGCGGTCAACCGCTTCGTTAAGGGCAATTCCCTTTTCGAGCAGGAGCCGCCCGTCGCTGTGGCGAATCTCGATCCGCCTGACATCCGGGAAGGCGGAGGCGGCCGCCACTGCTTCTGCCGCATTTTCGGTTGAGCCAAAGGCCAGGGCTAGCCGGCTTTGGGCAGCGAGGTTCTGGGAGATGCGCAGGCCGTCCTGCAATTTGCTGGCATACAACTGGCGGCTGCCTTGCCAGGAAGTGACGAAGGCCGAGAGCAGGGAAGCGCACAGCACGCCGACCGAGAACAGGATGGCCAGCTGGCGGCGGAAGGTGGTTTTCCTGAATTGCTGCAATAACCTGGAAAACCACGCCATAGCAGCTTATCGCTCCGGGAAAAGTAGATCGAAGCCTTGTTGCTGGGCGCTGGCGGGACTCAAGCCGAGATGGCTGGCGGTGCGGGTATTGAAGGCAGTCAGGACGTCGCGCAAGGGGAGTACGCCGCGCGTCGTCGAATTGCCACTGGTCATGCCGAGGGCGGAAGTCGCCAGATTGCGGCCCAGCTCCATGTTGTTGGGGTAGAGCGCGAACAGCGCGCCGCGCTTGACATGCGAGACATTGCTCGAAAACACCGGCATACCCTTCGCCCATGATTCCTGCAGGACCAGCGGCAGGACCAGGGATTCGTCCACCGTGGCGCTGTCCTGCGGTAGCCAGAGGGCGTCACGCTTGGCGTCGGCCGTCGCGAAAATGCTCTGATAGAGGCCGAGCGCGCCCTTCAGGTCGGTGGCTTCGAGGGCCACCAGTTCAATCCCCTGGTTGCGCGCAGCGTCCTTGGCCAGCCTGATCAACCAGCCATTCTGCCGGGGTTCGAAGACGACAAATATCCGCTGGGTTTTCGGCGACAGTAGTTTCAGGCGGGCAAACAGCAGGGCCGGGTCGGGCGCCAGACTGAGGACGGCGTTGCTGTGCATCTCGGCATCCATTACCGAAACGACGCCGCCGACGACCACACCGATTTCCTTGTCCAGTGCGCTGGCTGCCCTCAGGCCGTTACGGCCGAGGGCGATGACGACGCGGATATCCTGTCGTTTCAATTCGCTGGATATCGCTTGAGCATTAAAATTGTTGCCCACGGCGTAACTGCTTACCCGCGTCTGGGCTTTTTCCTCGATACCTTCGATGATCTTCGAGAAAACGCTACGGTAGGGTTCGCCGATATCCGGGTAGAGGATGGCGATCGGGCCGATAGTGCCGATAGTGCCGCCAGCGGCGGCCAGTCGCAACGGCCCGCCGGCCGGTGCAGCAGCGAGCAATAAACGGGTAACGCCGTCATCGGTCAGGTCGTCCAGCGTCAGGCGGATGAGCTCGATGCCTGGCATTTCTTGAATGCTGCCAAGAGCATCTTCGAAATTATGCCGGCTGGCATTGTCGACCGCAGCATGAACGATGGTGAGCCGTGTGCTGCCGCTCGCCACCTGAAAGATGCCGGCACTCAGCGCAATGACCAACAGGAAACGAATATAACGCAATGACATGTTTGTCATTATAGGCCGTAACGCGCCTGAAGCCAGAAGGTTCGGCCCGGCATGGGCAAATCGTCGGTGATGCCGGAGCCAGCCTGACTCGGTTCGCGTACGTCTGCATCAAATAAATTGCGTACCGATGCGGCGAAATCCCAGCCTTTCTTTGTCTGCTGGGTGCGCAGGGTGAGGTCTACGGTGGTGTAGTCAGGAATCTGTGCGCGGCTGTCTCCCCAGGTACGTTTGCGGTCGGCGACATGATTGAGTTGTCCGTTTAGCTGCCAGCCCGGGGTAAAGCGCCAGTCGGCGCGCGCGTAGGCCAGATGGTGCGGGGTATAGCCGGCATCATGTTGGGTCGTCTTGTCGATATTCTTCTGGTAGGCATAATTTCCGGAGAGGCGCAGTGTCTTGGTCGCATCCCAAGTGATTTCAAGCTCTCCACCGTTGCCGGTCTGCTCCCCGGTGTTCTGATAGGTTTTTCCGGTCGCGGCAACGGGATTTGCCGTCAGCCGGATGATGTCGGTCAGCCTGTGGGTGAATAGACTCAGGTTGATCTGGGTGTCCGGGCGGACTTGCCAGGCCACCCCGGCCTCCAGCGTTTCGATCGTTTCAGCCTGTAGGCTACGATTGCCAACAGCTACCGGGTTGTTGACCGAAGCGGACTCGTTGATGGAAGGGGCGCGGAATGCTGTGCCATACATCACTTTGGCAGTCAGGTCATGCCGGGCATTCCAGACCAGGGCCAGGCGAGGATTGGTCGTGGCGCCGAAATCGGAATAATGGTCGTAACGGATTCCGGCAGTGAGCGCCCAGTCTTTGGCAAAAGTCCATTCATCCTGTAGATACAGGTAGTTCAGCTGTCTCTTGTACGGAAAGACATAAGGACTGGTATTGGAAACATCGACCACCGAAGGCAGGGGGGTGGGCAGCAGGCCGACAAAGGTGAAGTTCTTTGTTTCCTGAATTTTGTAGAGATCGAGTACGTCGTGACCCGCCCCCATGCGCAGGCGGTGGTTGTTGAAACCGGTGTATTGGGCCGTGCTGGACAGTCCGTATTGCTTCTGCCAACGGGACGGATTGCCGATCATGCCGTTGGGGAATATTCCGGTTGGCAGCCTGGCGCCAGGAGGATAGATATTGAGGCTGAATTCCTCGGAAAGGTGCAGGAAGCGTGCATCGAATGACAGGCTCCAGTCCTTGGCAAATTGGGGATCCTGCCACGAAAGTTCTGCATTAACCC
>JAUYQT010000713.1 GCA_030697085.1 Azonexus sp.
ATGCTGCTTGTAGTTTTCCGCAACGTCAGCGGCTTCCGCAAGTTGCGCCATGCCGAACAGAAAGTAGGCGGCAAAGCCGGCCGGAATCAGAATGCGCCAGTTCATAGCCCGATTTCCTCATCAGAAAGATAACAGCCGGGATCTTCCGCCCAGGCATCGCCGGTCATTTGCTGCGCCCGAACGCGCGTATTGCCATTACAAATCTGGAAGTAGGCGCACTCGCCACAACGTCCTTTGACGCTACGCGGATGCTGCTTCAGGCCGGCCATCAGCGGGTCGCTGGTATCCGGCCAGATTTGTGAAAAGGGTCGATCCTTGACGTTACCGAGGTTGTGGTGCCACCACATGGTGTCCGGATGCACATTGCCCAGATTGTCGATATTGGCGACATTGACGCCCGACGAATTACCGCCCCACTGGCGCAGCTTGGCCTCGACATGCGCCGCCTGATCGGGGAAGCGCCGACGCACCCAATGCAGGAAATAAACGCCGTCGGCATCGTTGTTGCCGGTGGTGAACTCTTTCTCCAGCCCGCGCTGCTGATACTCCCAGCAGGTATCGAAAAGCAGATCCATTGCCCAGCGCGTCAATTGATGCTGCGCGTCATCCTTGCGATTCTTGTTGCCGCGCCCGGCGTAGTTGAGGTGAGAGAAATAAAAGCGATCGATCCCTTCATCCTCAATCAACTTGAGCAATTCCGGCAAGTCGTGGGCATTGTCCTGCGTCATCGTGAAGCGGACACCGATCTTCATCCCGAGATCACGACACAGGCAAATGCCTTTGAGCGACGCTTCAAACGCCCCATCCATGCGGCGGAACTTGTCGTGCGTCTCGCGAATACCATCGAGCGAGACACCGACATAATTGAAATCGCACTCGGCGATCTGATCGATATTTTTTTCGTCGATCAAAGTGCCATTCGACGACAGACCGACATAAAAACCCTTCGCCTTGGCGCGTTTGGCAATGTCGAAAATATCCGGCCGCAACAAGGGTTCACCGCCGGAAAGAATCAGCACCGGCACGCGAAAATCCTTGAGATCGTCCATCACCGTATAAACCTGCTCAGTCGACAGCTCACCGGGGAAATTGGTATCGGCTGATATCGAATAGCAATGTTTGCACGTCAGATTACAACGCCGGATCAGGTTCCAGATCACCACCGGCGCTGGCGGGTTACGCTTTGGGGCGAGTTCAGTCGGGGCGGCGATTTCCTGCATGTACTGCGAGATACGAAACATGGATTTCCTTGTTTGAGGCTTCAGTGTATTCAACGGCAAGCAGATCCCGAAAACCTTGACTTGAGTCAACCGCCGAGGGAACCAAGCGTTAGGCCAGCATATTAGCCCTTACGATATACTTCTTTGATGACCCCCAACGCACACAACACCGCCAGCAATGAACTGGCGCTCCCCAGCCATTGGGCTGCCGAAGTGGAGCCACTTTTGGCTGCACCTGAAATGCTTCAGGCTTATCTCGAAATTGACTTGGATAGCCGTTTGCAATTTACCAATGGACTGGTGCTCCTCACCAACCAGCGCCTGCTCGCCAAAGCCCCCGGCGCAAACAATTGGCAACAATGGCCGCTGCGCGCCGGCCTGACCCTGAACCATTTTGACCATGCAGGTGTCGGCATGCTCGAACTCACCGACGACAAGGGCCGCGTCGCCACCTGGCGTTACACCCTGAGTCGCAACCTGGCCGCATTACGCGTCATCAGCGAATTCGAGCTGCACCGGGATAGCCAGGTCAGTGGCCAGCCATTGCTACGGTCAACCGCAGATTCATGCCCAAAATGCAAAGCGCCGCTACCGCCGGGCGAAGACGAATGTCCGATCTGCAGCCACGAAACATCAACGCCACCATCGACCTGGACCCTGTTTCGCCTTGCCCGCTTTGC
>JAUYQT010000438.1 GCA_030697085.1 Azonexus sp.
CGAGATTGAAGTCCTCAACCCCGCAGTCACGCCACCGTTCCAACTCGACGAGGACAATCTTTCAGAGAATGTTCGTCTGTTGCATCGCGTCATCGATCTGCGTCGTCCGCAGATGCAGAACAATCTGATGCTGCGCTACAAGACAGCGCGTGCTTTCCGCCGCTTCCTTGACGACCATGGCTTCATCGACATCGAAACGCCGATGCTGACCAAGTCGACGCCGGAAGGCGCCCGCGATTACCTCGTGCCGTCGCGCGTCCACCCCGGCCAATTCTTCGCCCTGCCGCAATCGCCGCAGCTGTTCAAGCAACTGCTGATGGTGGCTGGTTACGACCGCTACTACCAGATCGTCAAATGCTTCCGCGACGAAGATCTGCGCGCGGATCGTCAGCCCGAATTTACCCAGGTCGATATCGAAACCTCCTTCATGACCGAGGACGACATTACCAGCCTGATCGAAGAATTGATCCGCTACGTCTTCAAGGACGCGATCAATGTCGACCTGCCCAACCCGTTCCCGCGCATGCCGTACAGCGAGGCGATGAGCCGTTTCGGTTCCGACAAGCCTGACCTGCGCGTCACGCTTGAACTTACCGAAGTCACCGATGCCGTCAAGGACGTCGCCTTCAAGGTCTTCGCCGGCGTCGCCAACAGCGAAAATGGCCGGGTTGCCGCGCTGCGCGTACCGGGTGGTGCCAGCATGACACGTGGCGAAATCGACGAATACACCAAGTTCGTCGGCATCTATGGCGCTCGCGGCCTGGCTTACATCAAGATCAACGACGTCACCCAGCTCAACGAAACCGGTCTGCAATCGCCGATCGTCAAAAATCTTCACGAAAATGCACTGAAAATCATCGTTGACCGCACCGGTGCTCAATCTGGCGATCTGATTTTCTTTGGTGCCGACAAAACCAAGATCGTTAACGATGCACTCGGCGCCTTGCGTTACAAGCTCGGCCACGAAAAAGGCTTCGTCAATGGCAAGGCCTGGGAGCCTTTGTGGGTCGTTGATTTTCCGATGTTCGAATACGACGATGAAGGTAAGCGCTGGAGCGCCTGCCACCACCCCTTCACCAGCCCAAAAGACGAGCACATTGCGCTCCTCAAGACCGATCCGGGCAAGTGCTTGGCCAAAGCCTACGACCTGGCACTGAATGGCTGGGAAATCGGCGGCGGTTCAGTACGTATTCACCGTGCCGAAGTCCAGGAAACCGTCTTCCAGGCACTCAACATTGGCCCCGATGAACAGCAAGCCAAGTTCGGTTTCCTGCTTGATGCCCTGAAATACGGCGCCCCACCACACGGCGGCCTGGCCTTCGGTCTCGACCGCATCGTTACCATGATGACCGGCGCTGAATCAATCCGTGACGTAATCGCCTTCCCAAAGACCCAGCGCGCCCAGTGCCTACTCACTGATGCACCCAGCGATGTCGATGAGAAGCAATTACGCGAACTACACATCCGCCTGCGTCAAAAAGTGGAAACCCAGGTCGAAGTCAGCCCGACTTAATCCCTGATGAAAAACTGGATACGCTTCCTTCTCGTCGCCTGGCTGGCGGTCGGGAGCGCCTTCGGTTTTAGTTTTAGTTTTGGCCATGGCGATACTGCGGTCAACTGGATTTTAGCCACCGATTTACCGCATGAAGCGCAGCGCACGCTGACGCTGATCAAAACTGGTGGCCCCTTCCCTTACAAGCGCGACGGCATTACTTTCGGCAATTACGAAAAACGACTACCTCTCCAAAAGCGTGGCTATTACACGGAATACACCGTAAAAACCCCAGGCCGGCGCGACCGTGGCCCACGTCGAATCGTCGCCGGCGAAGCGGCCGAGTATTACTACACTGAAGACCATTACCAGTCTTTTCGCCGGATACGGGAGTAGGCCATGCAACCAGGTTTACTCAATGATATGCCCCGAGCCGGCCTCTATTACTTACCGGCGAGCGAGCAGCCACGGCTGCCGGAAATGGCCACCAACGCAGGGCTAAAATTATTGATCGCCGACCTTGGCGACTGCAAAGACAAGCACGCAGTCCTACGCCAGCTAGGTAAAACCTGCCATTTCCCAAAATGGTATGGCGTCAACTTGGACGCTCTACACGATTGCCTCACCGACCTCGATGGACAGTCTGAAAATGGGCTCGTCTTACAAATATCTGGACTTAACAGGCTCGACAATAACGATCCCGATGCCTGCGCAACCTTGATTGAGGTCCTGAAATCCGCTGCGTCGATTCGCTCCGCAGGAAAACACCCGC
Source organism: Azonexus sp. (assembly GCA_030697085.1). Classification (GTDB taxonomy): domain Bacteria; phylum Pseudomonadota; class Gammaproteobacteria; order Burkholderiales; family Rhodocyclaceae; genus Azonexus. The sequence goes on from JAUYQT010000438.1 coordinate 2,265, forward strand.
TGTGGATACTCCTAACCAGCCCCGCCACCGGCGTCGCCAGCCTGCCTGTAGCATGAACTGTCATAAGCAACCGGTCTCGGTTCTTGTCGTCATTCACACGCCGGCGCTCGACATTCTCCTTCTCGAACGGGCGGCCCACCCTGGCTTCTGGCAATCGGTGACCGGTAGCCGTGAAGCCGATGAAGCGCTGATCGACACGGCACGCCGGGAGGCGCTTGAGGAAACAGGTCTCGATGCCGCACTTTTCAAACTATGTGACTGGCAACAAAGCAGCGCCTTTGAAATTTTTCCGGAATGGCGACATCGCTACGCGCCGGGCGTAACCCAAAACATCGAACACGTCTTTTCTCTCGAAGTGCCGGCACGGCAAACGATCACGATCGCCCCCAATGAGCATGTCGCCTACGAATGGCTGCCTTGGCAAGAAGCTGCCGAACGGTGTTTTTCCTGGAGCAATCGGGATGCCATTTTATCCCTGGCTAAGGGTTTCATACCGCCGGGCTAACGGCAATCCATCCCGCTCCCCAACCAGCGACGCCAAGAAAAAAATACACTTCTGACGGAAAAGTTGAATCCCACACCCGCCCTTTTCTTTGTACAATCCGCGGCGATTCCACTCGGAGCATGCCATGAGTCTCGAAAATCTCTCCCCCGGCATCAAGGCCGCCGTTCTGGCTGAAGCCCTGCCCTATATCAAACGTTTCCACGGCAAGACCATCGTCGTCAAATACGGCGGCAATGCGATGACCGACGAACATCTCAAAAGTTGTTTCGCCCGCGACGTCGTACTTCTTGAACTGGTCGGCTTCAACATTGTTGTCGTTCATGGTGGCGGACCACAGATCGAAAACCTGCTCACCCGTGTTGGCAAAAAAGGTGAGTTTGTCCAAGGTATGCGTGTCACCGACGCCGAAACCATGGACCTCGTCGAAATGGTACTCGGTGGCCAGGTCAATAAAGACATTGTGAATCTAATCAATCAGCATGGCGGCAAAGCCGTTGGCCTGACCGGCAAAGATGGCAACTTTATCCGCGCCAAAAAACTGATGCTGGAAAACCGCGACAACCCCGGCGATCTGATTGATGTCGGCCAAGTTGGCCAGATTACCCAGAACGATCCGACGCTGATCGACCACCTCG
>JAUYQT010000186.1 GCA_030697085.1 Azonexus sp.
CAGCCCTGTGCTTGTGCAGCGCCTCGTCGAACGGTTTGCGCGCGGCGGGGTGATCGGCAAGCCAATGGCGCGTTTCCTGCACCAGCGTGGCGTGCAGTGGGCTGGCGTTGTCCTGATCGGCGAATTCCTGATACTCCGTCAGTAGCTTCATTTTAAGTGTAACCAGTGCGGCGATGCTGCCATCCGGATTCAGCCGGTCGCACAGCTCGCGAATGATCTGGTATTGCTGCTTCGGAGCAAATCGCATCAAGTTTTCCAGCAAAGCGGTGCGCTTGTTTCCAGCAACAAATGGATAACGCGCATGTGGAATATCGACTGAAAAATCTACCGCATAGGCGCACATAATCTCCACCAGCTTGGGGCCGCTCAGCCCGTTGTTGGTCAGAGTGCATGTGAGACAAATACGGACGGGATGCGCTCACGCATGGCGCAGATTCCATTGCGACCGCATACAAGGCACAACTCTCAAACAATTGAGTGAGGCTAGAAGCATCAAACAAAAGGGATTTGCCATCTCCGTAACCTATCCTTTCGCTGAGTACAAATTACTGCCCTGAGTCTTCACCAGAACTCCGTCTTTGTAAAAATCAGCAATGACCCCTTTTGCAAAATCGAAATGGTTTGAAGTTCTATTTTTCCAGCTAAACCACTTGGCAATTTCCGGATAAACAAGTTCAGCAAGGTCATTTTTGCTCAGGGGGGCATGTGGAGCTCAAAATCGGCGCCTGCCGCTCCAGATCGGTGGTTGGCGCACGACAACGGTCGTGGCTCCACATAATCGAGGCATCTACATAATCGGCCATTGCCGCCGTTGGCGCTGGCTCAGCTGAGTGGCCGGTGTCGCTCAGGTTGCCGACGTTGAGTCGGCATGCCACCACCGAAAGGGCCGCTCCCATCACCCGGCGAGTGAGCACTCGGTGCCCTCAAGAGCCGTTCAGGTTTTTTTAGCCAACGGTAGCAATGCAGCGATTTGAGCCAGTCACAGCACTGTTGGTGCGGGGCGCTGCGAGGCAGCTTCGGCGAAATTCACGTGGCTCAGATCAAGTTCGGCCGCAGCCGAAATCGTCAGGCGCCGTGTTCTTGCAGTTTCATCAGGCTCGGGATATGAATACCGCGCCCTTCGACAACGATCAATTCCAAATTGATCAGGTCGTGCAAGATCCGCGAGAAGTGTTCCTGGGTAAGGTTGAGCCGGGAGGCGATGACGCCTTTGCTTGTGGGCAGGGTGACGAGGATACTGTCGCCGCCCAAGTCTTGGTCCGAAGCAGCCCTTCGCCATACAGGAGAACAATCAGACTCCGATCAACAACGAAGGAGTCTGTCATGGAATCCAATCAACACCGCGAACCCTGGAACAAAGGCAAACTGGTCGGTTAAAAGCCGCCGCTAAAGCCCAAGGACATCTGGGCGATCCGGATTCAGCTACAGAACGCGCATCAGGTTCGAGACCTGGCAATGTTCAACCTCGCGATCGACAGCAAGCTGCGCGGTTGCTATCTCGTCAATCTCCGTACCACCGTCGAAAGGGAGCGTGATCGCCGCATCATTGCCGTGCACGAGTGGGGCCATTCAGGTCGGCCGTGACATACGATACCTCAGTCACGCAAAATGAGTTTTGATGGCCGCAAGCGACTGAGGGTGAATGGCAGCTTCCCGATAGCGGCCAGTCAGCCAAACCCAGGTTTTCGAATTGGACTACCGCAAAGCGGCCGTTGGCGACCTGACCCAATCGGCTAGGAAGCGACATTCGGTATGTTTCTCCAGAGGCGACATTCAGTTCGCCGTGCATTGATTTACTTGCGGCATCTCCTGGTGCCGCTTTTCCCGTCGAATTATTCGGGAAGTTCAGTGCTTCCGTTTAAGTTGAGCAGTTTGAATTGAACGGGGGACTCCTCCAACGCGTTCGTGGTTTTGAGGTCCGCAATAAGTCTGTTCAAGTCAGAGTAGTCGAACTGGGCACACCATCTAGCCATCTTGGCAATACTTCGAGCAAAGCCGTCGGGCTCGTTGTTTCGGGTCAGGCTCCTCGCGCAGTCAACGTATTGCGGATGAAAGAGCGTTGGGATGATGACTCGATGAAGCCCCATCCGAGTGAGTTCTGCGTTCAACGCCAAGCGCGAGAGACGACCGTTCCCGTCTTCAAAAGGGTGCACTTCAGAAATCAGAAATGCGTAGTAAATAGCTCGGGCAAGTCCTTCCGGTACCGACAAGGCTAATCGAGACCCTTCATCCATCGTGCCTCGCACCAGGCTGGGGTCGACAAACTTGGTCGTCCCCGCATAGTTGACCTCAAGCTTGGTCTTCCCTGGGTTCACCTCTGGCCGCATTCGGAGCATTTCGGCATGCCACGATTCGAGAACCGTCAGAAAATCGGCTCCTGCTGTCGGCGGGCTATCTCGATAGGGAGACGTAACGGCCAACCGAAACACTCCCAAAATATCATGAGAGTCCTTCGGTCGGCTCGCCACCAGCTTGTTATGCAACACGATATCCCGCGCTTCGTGGATATCGAACTTGGTGCCTTCGACGTAGTTGGAGAAATAGGATTCCACGAAAGCAAAGTTGTGCCTAGCGACCCCTGCCGGCACCTTGTTTGAAATACTTGGAAGTACAGCACTTCTCAAATAGGCCGCGAGCACTTCAAATCGAGCCATGCGCTCACCATCGACCGGCGTTCCTTGAACAACAAGTTGGCCATCTCTCGTCCGAAGCTCTCCTCGGTTGTGCGTTCCAAGCAGTGCGCCAATGAGCGCACGTAACGCCAGCTCTTCCTTTTGCATCCCGAGCGGAGGCGCGAGCGTGGCCGCCTGGTCACGAATGTCGTTAAGCGCCCGCTCTCCGCCAGAATTGAGGACGGTAATCAAAAACCGTTCAACATCTTCACGACCCGCACGCCGCGGAGCTGCTTTGCCAATGTTCTCCAGCAAGAACCGAGCACGACCCGCCCAGTGCAGCCCCGTGTCTCCGAGCGGCATATCAAAAGGAAGGGGGCCAGGCCCTCGCAAGAGCACAATGGTTAGCCCTGGCAACGAGACCTTCTTGCCGTGAATCGTGGGATGGGAAATCGTAACGTTGGTGTCGTCTTGGATGCCCTTGGTCATCGCACTGATGTGGGACACCACCCCTCCCGGCGCCACCGCACCGGAAATTCGCTGCCAGTTTCGCTGGACATGAAGCGCTGTCTCCTCCGGGCTTAGCCCCGCCGTGATGTAGATGCCTGACCGTAGCCGTAGCATTTGGTCAGCCTTCGCCAGCCGCTGAAGCTTACGAACATCGGCAGGAGACAGCGTGGCGCTGAGCACGATGTCGCTAGGGAAGTGGGATTGTCGCGAAACAGCTATGTTTTGAGTGCTTGGCATGTGATTTGTCGCTTACGAGCGAAGTTACGAGCGATTTTGTCGCCATGGGGCTAAGTTATGAATTGAGTATAGGCATAACCGAAGCCAAGCCGATGTCGCTCCACAGCTAAGAATAGCCTAGTATTGCCTCGAATTGTCGCGTAGCAGCTACGGAATGGCCTTAATTGTTGTTTTTTGGCGAAGATTGTCGATGCGGACATGCGGCAATCCATACAAGATATGAAGGGTACGTATCGTAATTGCGGCTCTAGGTGGCGAGCCATGGCCTCGGTCGGCCCAATTGGTTCACGTTATGTGTTGATTAGTTGTCTTCCGAGCGCCGAGGCAATGAATTCGTTGCCCGAAAGTCATCCACTGCCTTGGTGTTAACGGTGCTCAATTTTCGTAAAAATCTGGCGTCGACATCCTGACGATAGGTCATAGCCACG
>JAUYQT010000244.1 GCA_030697085.1 Azonexus sp.
CGCCTGCCGGCGCGGCGAACGCTGTCTCTATTTCCTGTTCGAAGAATCGCCCAGCCAGTACCTGCGCAACATGCGCTCGATCGGCCTCGATCTCGCCCCCTGGGTCGAGCAGGGACTGCTCAAGTTTCACGCCGCCCGCCCCAACCTGTACGGGCTGGAAGCGCACCTGATGACCATGCACCAATTGACCGAGCAGTTCGCGCCGCAGGTGGTGGTCATGGACCCGGTAACCAATCTGATCACGGTCGGCACGGTGAATGAGGTCAAGTCGCTGCTCGTCCGCCTGATCGACTTTTTCAAGATGCGCCAGATCACGGCATTTTTTACCAGCCTGAACAGTGGAGACCAAGTCGAGGAAAGCACCGACATCGGTATTTCGTCGCTAATGGACACCTGGCTGATGCTGCGGGATCACGAATACAACGGCGAGCGTAACCGCCTGCTCTACGTCCTCAAATCGCGCGGCATGGCGCACTCCAATCAGGTGCGTGAGTTCCGCCTGACCGAACACGGCATCGAGTTGATTGATGTCTATACCGGCCAGGGCAGCGTCTTGACCGGCACGGCGCGACTGGCTCAGGAACAGCGTGAAAAGGACGAGGATTACGAACGCCAGCTGGTGTTTACTCGCCAGGCCCACGAACAGGAGAGCAAAGGAAATCTGCTGCGCGCCCAGATCGCCGCCTTGCAAATAGAACTGGAGAATGCCGTGGCCGACCGCAAAAGACAGCTGGCAAATGAAGGCAACCGGCGGCAAACACGCGCCCATGCCGAAAACGAAATGGGCCGTATCCGCCAGAGTGATCTACCGAACAAGAGCAACGCATGATGCAACCGAAATCTCCCGCCAAACCGGCCGTGCCGGTCGACGAATATTTATTGCGTCTTTATGTCGCTGGCACCACGCAGCAGTCGACACGGGCCATTCTCAATATCCAGCAGATTTGTGCAGAGCACCTCGATGGGGTCTACCACCTCGAAGTCATCGACATCTACCAGCGGCCGCAACTGGCCAAGGACGAGCAGATCGTCGCCGTACCGACCCTGGTCAAAAAGCTGCCGGCACCGCTGCGCCGGGTGATCGGCAGCTTT
>JAUYQT010000251.1 GCA_030697085.1 Azonexus sp.
TTGCTTCACCCATCTGGTGACCTCGATATATCCGTTGAAACTATCTCCCAGTCTAGCTCAAGGCTAATCTGTCCCTTCTCAACTGCCGGAAATAGGATAAATAGCAAATCCTACGGTCTACTGCGAAAAATACCCGAAAATGATGCGCCGCGCGACCCTATCGACGACTGACGATCAGGATGCCAAGCAGAACCAATCCCGCACCGATGATCTGCGCCAGCGAAATGGCTTCTGCCAGCAACCACCAGCCGAAGCCGATAGTGAGCAATGGCCCGACCATGCCGTAGAGCGCAGCCTGGCCGGCGCCGATGCGCCGAATTGCCGCCGATTGGGCGAAAACCGGCACGATGGTGGCGAACACGGCCATCGCCAAACCCCAGCCATAAACCGGCAGGGGTTGGATGAAAGCGCTTAGCGGGTGGGAAGCAGCAAAGTGCAGCAAGGTCACTGCCGACGACATCAACATGGCCAGCGCCGAAAAGCGCATCGCGCCAAGCCGGGCGATCATCGGCCCGCTGCCTGAGAGATAGAGGGCATAGGACACGCTGGAGCCAAAAACCAGCGCGCCGCCGATCCACACGTCACGCGCTTCGCCCAGGCCGAGATCGTGCAGGAAGGCGAAGCCAATGCCGCAGTAGCACAGGACGATAGCGACGCCTTCACGTTTCAAGAACGGCTTGCCTTGAAAAAATACGCCAATCAGGATGGTCAGCGTCGGGTAGGTGAACAGAATCAAGCGCTCAAGGCCTGCCGAGATGTATTCCAGCCCCCAGAAATCGAGAATACTGGCGCCGTAATAACCCAGGCAGCCGAGTCCGAATAGCCGCCCCCAATCACGACGCGAAAGGCTGTCTCCGGCGCGCTGTGCGGCCAGACCAACCCAGAGAAAAACCGGCAATGCAAAGCCCATGCGCAAGGCAAGCAGCGTGATCGCATCGACGCCGTACGGATAGGCCAGCTTGACGAAAATGGCTTTCATCGAAAAGCCAAGCGCCGCCAGTAAGGCCAGCGCGGCGCCCCAGGCGGCGTTGTTCTTCCAAGCGTTCGTTTTTTCCAAAGTCATTCTCGTCGGGTAAGTTAAGTGACCATTGAATACAGCCGCCCGGAGATTGGCAATTGGCGATCTTCAAAGCCAGCGTTCGTCATGGACGAAATTAGCTGATGAGACATAACCGATCACGCCTTGATGCAAAGCGCCGGGATGTCAAAATAGCGCCATGCGCCAAACACTGCCCAGCATCATCCTGAGTACGCTCAATGCCAAATATATTCACGCCTCGTTGGGCTTGCGTTATTTGCTCGCCAATATGGCACGCCACGGCGGTGAAGCGCTACGCGCCAAAACAGTGCTGCGTGAGTTCACCATTGCCCGACCGACGCCCGAGATTGTTGAAACACTGCTGGCCGAACTGGGCGAGGCAACCGATAGCGTGCCGCAGATTATCGGCTTCGGCGTTTATATCTGGAATGTGACGGCGACGACGGAAGTGGTCCGCCAGCTGAAACAGGCTCGACCCGGCTTGAAAATTATCCTCGGCGGGCCGGAAGTCAGCCACGAGTACGCCGATCAGGAAATTGTCCGGCTGGCTGACTTCCTGATTACCGGCTGGGGCGACATCAGCTTTCCCAAACTTTGCCGCGCCCTGTTGCACGGCCCACAGCCCTTGATGAAAGTGATCAGCGGCGAGCAGGCCGGGCTGGATGAAATTGCGCTGCCTTACGCCGAGTACAGCGCCGACGATCTGGCGCACCGACTTTTGTACGTTGAAGCCTCACGCGGCTGCCCATTCAAATGCGAGTTTTGCCTGAGCGCGCTGGACAAATCCGCCTGGGCCTTCGCACTTGAATCCTTTCTTGCCGCGCTGGATGAACTTTTTGCACGCGGGGCGCGCAACTTCAAGTTTGTCGACCGCACTTTCAACCTGAAAATCGACAGCTCGCTACGCATCCTGCAATTTTTCCTTGATCGGCTGACGCCGGATTTATTTCTCCATTTCGAGGTGATTCCGGATCATCTGCCCGACCGCCTGAAGGCGATGATTGCCCGTTTTCCGCCTGGCGTGCTGCAATTTGAAGTCGGCATTCAAAGTTTCAGCCCCGAGGTCCAGCAGCGGATTTCCCGCCGGCAGGATAACGAAAAGACTTGCGCCAACGTCGATTGGCTGGTCAAACACAGCCACGCCCATCTGCATACTGATCTGATCTTTGGCCTGCCCGGCGAAACGCTGGCCAGTTTTGCCCAGGGTTTTGACCGCCTCTACGCACTGCAGCCGCACGAAATTCAGCTCGGCGTACTCAAGCGCCTGCGCGGCACACCCATCGCCCGGCATAGCGCCGAATTCGGCATGGTCTATGATCTTCACCCCCCTTACACCGTACTGCAAACCGGAGCGGTTGATGCGGCCGGCGTGCTCCGCTTCACGCGGCTGACGCGCTACTGGGATCTGCTCGCCAACTCGGGGCGCTTCAAGCAGACGATGCCCTTGCTGCTGGCCGGGCCATCGGCATTTTTTGCTTTTCTCGCGCTGAGCGACTGGCTCTGGCAAAGCACGGGCAAAACCAGCGGCCTGACGCCGGAAATGCTGGTCGATAGCCTGTTTGCTTACTTGACCCAAGTCGGCGCGCGGGAGACGGAAATGGTTCGCCAGGTTCTATTAGCCGATTATCTGAGCAGCGGCGCCCGGGCCAACCCCGCCTGTCTGGAAGGCTACCTGAAAGAGCGTGACAAACCCGTTGCGCGCCACGAGCGGGCGCTTAGCCAACGCCAGGGGCGGCACGTCAGCGCTTCCGGGTAGAACGGACGGGCTGCGTCGAGGCACAATTTCAATTTTGTGCAGTTTTTCC
>JAUYQT010000266.1 GCA_030697085.1 Azonexus sp.
AAGGCTTCAGCGGATGACCCGGCGGCCATGATCGTGTAGCCCTCGCGACGCAGCAGCCGGGTCAGCGAAGTCAGAATATTGGGCTCATCATCAAGCAGCAGCAAGGTTTGGGTGTTCGCTCCAGGCTGATCAAAAACGGCCAAATGCGTCTTGCCCAGCAGAAGTGGCGCAAAAGCTTCAGCCGACAAAGGCCGGCTAAATAAATACCCCTGCATCGCATCACAGCGGCGACCACGGAGAAAACTGGCTTGTGCTTCAGTTTCAACCCCTTCGGCCAGCACCATCAGATTAAGGCTACGCGCCATCACAATGGCGGCAGTCGCTATAGCGGCGTTAACCGGATTTTCAATAATGTCGCGTACAAAGCTTTGGTCAATCTTGAGTTTATCGAAGGGAAAGCGCGAGACATAAGCCAGCGACGAATAACCCGTACCAAAATCATCGAGTGAAAGCTTGATGCCAATCCGCTTCAAATCACGACAGATGGCGACTGCTTGATCGACATCATCGATGAAAGCGCTTTCGGTAATTTCAACCTCCAGCGCAGCCGCTGGCAAGCCGCTTTCGGCCAGCACTTGACGCACGACGGCGAGCAGGTTGGGCTGGCGAAACTGCCGGGCGGAGAGGTTGACCGCAACGCGTAGCGGCAGCAGACCGAGATCCAGCCATTGCCGCGTCTGCATGCACGCCGTACGCAGCACCCACTCACCGATCGGGATAATCAGCCCGCTGTCTTCGGCAATGGGAATGAATTCAACCGGCGAGACATGGCCAAACCGTGCATTGTTCCAGCGCAGCAAAGCCTCCATACCAATTATCTGGCCGCTATCGAAACTCACCTGTGGCTGATAAAAAACCGTCATTTCATTGCGCTGCAGCGCGCCGCGCAATTCAACCTCAAGCCCGAGACGACGCGCCGCATCGGCATCCATATCCGGCGAATAAAAACGGAAAGTGTTACGCCCGGCCTGTTTGGCGCGCAACAACGCGGCATCGGCAGATTTCAACAATAAGGAGCCGTTGTCACCATCTTTCGGGGCAACGCTAATGCCGATACTGGCAGTTACCACCATGGCTTGACCATCGATCAGAAAAGGCACGGCAATGGCTTCCAGCATGCGTTGGGCCAACGCAATGGCATCGCGTTCGTGGCTAAGATTAGCCATGACAAAGCCAAATTCGTTACCGCTGCGCCGCCCCACGGTATCGCCCTCGCGTACCTGCAGGCCAAGACGGCGGGCCACTTCGATTAGCACCTCGTCACCAACCGGTGGTCCGAGCGTGTCATTCAGCACGCGAAAACGATCCAGATCAAGCAGAATAACGGCGGTACTTCGATCAAAGCGATGCGCATTGCTCAGCGCCTGATCCAGCCGATCGGCAAAAAGATTACGATTGGGCAAGCGGGTCAGCGCATCGAAAGTGGCAAGAAACTGGATACGTTCGGCCGCTTCGTGGCGCTCCGAAAGATCGCTAAAAATGCCGACATAATAAATCTCAGCCGCATCCGGACTTCTGACCTCAGAAATATTGAGCCATTCAGTGAGCAGCGAACCATCCTTCCGGCGATTGGTAATTTCTCCTTGCCAGTTGCCGTAAAGGCTAATTTTCTCCCACATATCGTGAAAAAAAGCCGCTCCGTGGATGCCTGACTTGAACAGACTGGGCTTCTGCCCCAAAATTTCTTCCCGGGCATAGCCCGTCACCTGGCAAAACGCCTGATTGACCAGCAAAATCTGGCCATTCGCGTCGGTAATACAGACGCCGTCGCTGATTCCCTGAAAGACCGCGCTGGCCAGTAAACGGTCAGCTTCAGCCGATTTACGCAGTGTAATGTCCGCCATGGTTCCGAGCGAAGACAGCGGCTGGCCGGCCATATCGCTGTGCACTACCTTGCCACGACACTCGATCCAGCGCCATTGGCCATCGACGCCCCGGGCACGATATTCGGCGTGCGCGATGCCGACGTCCGCTTGCAGATGATTCAGACAGGCATCGACCCGACCCAGATCGTCAGGGTGAACCATCGCGAGAAAATCGGCCACGCTTTCCGGTCCGGCTTCCTGACCAAAAAGCTGGCAAAGTGCAACGCTCCAGGTCATTTTCCCCAGGCTATGGTCAACCTCCCAAACACCAAGCCCGGTCGCGGCGAGCGCGAGTTGAAGCCGAGCCTCGAGCAGCGCATTTTCACTTACCCGACGCTGCACTTCACTTTCCAGCCAACGCTGCTGATTTGCCTGCAGGTCGCGCGAGCGCTTGATTTCGAGCTGCGCCCGGACGCGTGCCCTCAGTACGGCGTGCTTGATCGGCTTGGCGATGTAATCCACCGCCCCTTCCTCCAGGCCACGCTCTTCATCTTCGGCTTCGCCGAGGGCGGTGACGAAAATAACCGGAATATCACGCGTTTGCTTATCCTTCAGCAATTCGGCCAGCACGGCGTGCCCATCCATCTCAGGCATCATGATGTCGAGCAAAATCAGGTCGGGCTGCGGTGCCAGTCGGGCATAGCGCAAAGCCAACGGCCCGGCATTGGCCACCCGTACATCCGCACCATCTTTACTGAGCATGGCCGATAGAAGAGCCAGATTCTCTGACCGATCATCGACCACCAGGATCAGCGGCCGTTGCTTATCGCCACCGCCCAGTAAATTATTGTTCGTGCTATCGCTCAAGCGACTCTCCCAGTCTCACCACAACGGCTAGTTTCCACCCGGGCCGGCGGGCTGTCCAGCCGATATTTCATGCTTTTCACCAGCGCCACCCGGCAGCGATGATTTTTCACCCGCAATGGCCGTGAAAAAATCTTCCTTGAGGCTGACGTGGGACGCCATTCTGGTTTTACCCTGAATAATAAAAACTGATTTTTTCGCCTCACCTGTAACAAATCGCCAAGTAGCGCGACTAATAGACAAGTTATCCGGAGAACAACGATGCGTGACACCTTCCCCCTGCTGCTGCAAACCGACTTCCCCGCTATCCAGCGCCGAAAACTGGAGACCTTGCAGGCCAATCTCGGTTACCGCTGCAACCAGTCCTGCCTGCATTGTCATGTTGCCGCCAGCCCGAAGCGTACGGAGGAAATGAGCTGGCAGACGATGGAAACGCTGCTCGTCTTTGCCGCCAAACACGATATCCAGACGCTGGACCTGACCGGCGGCGCGCCGGAAATGAACCCGCATTTTCGCCGTCTGGTCGTTGCCGCACGGGCAATGGGCCTGCGGGTGATTGATCGCTGCAACCTGAGCATTTTGAGCCAGCCGGGTTACGAAGACCTGGCTGAATTTCTCGCTGAAAATGCGGTAGAAATCAGCGCCTCGCTGCCTTGTTACCTTGAAGAAAATGTGGACAAACAACGCGGCGATGGCGTTTTTCAGGCCAGTCTGAGCGGTCTGCGCCAATTGAATGCACTCGGCTACGGTCAACCAGAAAAAACACGCATTTTAAACCTCGTCTATAACCCGCTCGGCCCCAGCCTGCCGCCTGACCAGATCAAGCTGGAACTGGCCTACAAGGAACAGCTGGCGATTCGCTACGGTATCGTTTTCAACCAGTTATTTGCACTCGCCAACATGCCGATCCAGCGCTTTGGCAGCCAACTGCTTTCCCGCAATGAGTTCCATGAGTATATGAAGCTACTGAAAAGCGCCGCGAAACCGGAAAATATCGAATCCGTCATGTGCAAAACGCTGCTTTCAATCAGCTGGCAAGGGCAGGTTTTCGATTGCGACTTCAACCAGATGCTTGGCCTGCAACTCGGTGGCGAACCCGCCCGCCCGGTTTTCCTGTCGGACCTACTCGACCGCGATCTGAGCGGCCGGCCGATTCGCATCGCCGACCATTGCTACGGCTGCACCGCCGGCCAGGGCAGCAGTTGTGGCGGGGCGTTGGCGGCGGCAGAAACAGCCGCGCCGAAACAGGTTGAACTCGTCCTTTAAGGAAACGCTGATTTATTCAGAACCGTTCGGGCCGAGCCTGTCGAAGCCATTGAAAACACAGGGATTTACCTTCGACAAGCTCAGGGCGAACGGAATAAATCAGTGCCTCCTTAAGCATCGTGTAAGAAATCACCCCCCGCAATCGACTGATGATCAATACCAGAACAAAACCGGGCGCAGCCACCGACACGCCAGGCAACTCCAAGGAGAAGTAAATGAACCGTCGTAACTGGATTTTGCAGATGAGCGGGCTGCTAGCCACCACCGCCCTGCCCTTCGGCTTGGCCGGCGCCGCCGAGAAGTTTCCACTGAATAAATCCCGCGAGGAATGGCGCAAGCTTTTGCCCCCCAACGCCTACAACGTACTCTTCGAGGAAGGCACCGAGCCATCCGGCAGTAGCGCATTGAACGCCGAAAAGCGCGCCGGCACCTATATTTGCGCTGCCTGCAATCAGCCCTTGTTCGATAGCGCCCACAAATACGAAAGCGGCACCGGCTGGCCCAGTTTCTGGCAGCCCATCGCTGGCGCCGTCGGCACTTCAACCGACTTCAAACTGATCTACCCGCGCACCGAATATCACTGCTCACACTGCGGCGGTCATCAAGGCCACGTTTTTAACGATGGCCCCAAACCCACCGGCAAACGTTATTGCAATAACGGCGTTGCCCTTGCCTTCGTCGTTCAGGGTGAAAAATTACCGGCGTTACGGACATGAAAACTACCCATTTTATTGCGTTGCCCTTAAGACCCGCCATTACTTTTATGGTCGCAGCATTTGCCTTGTCAACCCTCGCCTCAAGCGCCCAAGCTGCCGCCCCGAAAATGGATCAAGCGTCCGCCTACAAAGGCCCCGGCGCCACGGCCATTTTTGCCGGTGGCTGCTTCTGGTGCATCGAAAAAGATTTCGAGAAGCTACCCGGCGTCATTGAAGTGGAATCCGGCTACACCGCCGGCCAAACCAAAAACCCCACTTATGAAGCGGTTAGCGCCGGCAGCACCGGCCACACTGAAGCCGTTCGCGTCATTTACGACCCACAAAAAGTCAGCTATGCCCAACTGGTCGAATATTTCTGGCGCCACATCGACCCGACGGTAAAGGATCGACAATTCTGCGACGCCGGCACGCAATACCGCAGCGGTATCTACTGGCAAAATGAAACCGAACGCCAGGTCGCCGAAGCCAGCCGCGACGCACTGCTGAAGAGCAAGCGCTTCACGGTGATTTACACAGAGCTTGCCGCAGCCACCCCCTTCTGGCTAGCCGAGGAATACCACCAGGATTACTACAAGAAAAACCCGGTACGCTACAACTACTACCGCGCCTCCTGCGGCCGCGATGCCCGGGTTGAACAAATCTGGGGCGAAAAGAAATAACCGGAAATATCACGCCAACAGCTGCCGCAACGAAGTTCACCGGCCGAAATCATGGGGCAAAAGCCGGTGCCCGATTGGCTTGAAACCGGCTTCTTAAGCAGCAATTTTCCAAATAAAGCCGGCGGGCACGTGAAGCCTGCGAGCGTTTCGTCCTCGCCGGCGTCGGCCTGCCGAGTCTATGAAAAAAGCCAAAGAGGCAGCCCCCTTTGGCTTTTTAACCATCAGAACTTGTAGCTCATCCCGACTTCAAAATTCCGCTCCACGCCGGGGAATATCCCGTCCGGATTGCGGCTGGCAATGTATTTCCGGTCGAACAGATTACGCACTGCACCAAACACCCGCCACTGCTTGCTGATGCTGTACTGAGCATTCAGGTTGAAGGTTGTATACGCTGGAATTTCGCCACGACGACCGTCGGTATTCTCGGCGACGGTGTTTTCCGGATCAACAAACTGGCCGGAAACATGGCTGGCACTCAGACCCGTCATCAGCCCACCGGTCTTGTAGTTCACCGCCATATTTGCCGTCAGTTCTGGCGCATAGGGCAAACGGTTGCCATTGCGATCGATACCACCAACGATTTTGGTGTTGTTGTATTTTGCAGTCGGCATATAAGTTGCGTTCGTAGCCACACTCCAACCAGCGCCGATATCGAAGCCCAACGCACCTTCGATGCCTCGATTAATAGTCTCGCCAGCATTCGTCACCGTCGCCCCGACACCACCGGATTCAGATTGTGGCACGATCTGGTTGGCAAAATCCATCTGGAACACAGTGGCCTCGTAGCGCCAGCGATTCGCCGCACCACGCACGCCGAGTTCAAGGTTGACCGAACGTTCGGCATCGAGCTGCTGGTCAACTCCGCCTGCGCTGATCGCGGTGGCCACCATGGCCGGCGAAAAACCCTTGTAAGCGCCGGCAAACAACTGCGCCTGCGGCATTGCCTGCCAAGTCAGGCCCAAACCAGGCATGACTTCAACACTGCTGGACTTGCCGGAAACACCACTCAACTCGTTCTTGCGCTCCTGCTCATACGATTCGATACGCAGGCCAACGGTGGTCGCCAGCGTCTCGGTAATGAGAAACCGATTCTGACCATAGAAAGCGATACCTTGGGCCTTTTGGGTCTCATCACCGGTCAAAGCCCCGGAGCGGGCGTTTGGATCAGTTCTTGAGCTTATCGTCTTGCTGCTCAAAGAGTCGCTATGCAGACGAATGCCGATTTCCGCCTCGTTCTTGATGCCAAAGCCGTTGAAATTGACAAACAGCCGGCTGTCGATCCCCGCCATGACAAAGGAGCGATTGCGTCCGGTCATACAGTTAACGGTGCCGTTGCAGGGCTGGAAAGTCGTACCGTTGGCGCTGCGCGCGGCGATATCCCGGCGCCAGTAATCTCGGTCCAGCTGGCTCCAGTACACCAGCGTTTTGAGCTTCATGTCCGCATTGATCTCGAGTTCATGGTTGAGATCGAAGGCGTTGCGCTCGGTCAGAAAATAATCGTTCGGCGCCGGGTTCTTGGTCGGATTATTGCGGTACTCATTAGGCCGCAGTCCAACGTAGGAGGTGTTGATCTTGTTGTCGTAGTGCGAGAACTTGGCACTGATCCATTGCTTGTCGCCAATCGCCATGCCGCCTTTGATAACAATATCGTTCATATCAAAGCCGTTGTTGCGGAAACCGTCACCCTTCGAAGTCACCAGGCTGATGCCGCCGATTGCCTCGCCCGACGCCGCCGTGCCGCCAGCATCAAGACCAAGCAGGGTGTAACCGTGAGAGCCAACCTTTCCCGTTACCTTGACGCCCTCTTCAATTTTTTTGGTCTTGTAATTAATCACGCCGCCGATCGTGGTTGGCCCGTAACGCAACCCGGCTGCGCCCTTGAGCACCTCAATGCTTTCCATCCGCTCGATACGTGGGCTGTAATAGGACTCATTGGCCAGGAACAGGCCAGGCGCCACCGGTACGCCATCTTCCAGCACCAACAGTTTTTGACTGCGGTTCGGATTCAGGCCGCGCATGCCGATGTTTGGAATAAAGCCGTAACCTTCCTCCTCCCGCACCACGACACCCGGCACCGCCTTGAGCGCGTCCTGGACGGACAAAGGCTGACGGAGTGCCAAATCTTCCTTGGTGATGATGGCAACAGCCCCAGGAAGCTTGGCGATCGCCTGTTCGCCTTTGCCAACCACGTCGATACTCGGCAACTCGACCTCGGCAAAACTCAGCGTCGGAAAATTCAGGGCAACCGTGAGAGCCAGAGCCAACTTCGTTTTGGTCAGGGGCTGCATATCGTTTCGGTGCGGGGACTGACTGTTCATCAAAAACTCCTTGTGTCAAAACTTTGGCTGGCTTGACGCAAGGCTTGCGGCTGGCTGGCTAGAATGGGTTAAATAAGTGTGCATATGTAAAATCTTGTAAAACAATGCAAATGGTAACAATTCGTATTACTCTGGTCAACGCACCCGTCCAACCCGGCAAAAGCTTGTCAGGAAATTATTGGAACGGTCATGCCTGGTGCCAGATAAGCAAGCACCATCACCTGCCTACCGAAACGCTCGATGACCACGGCCCTGCCCCGCATCTATTCACGAACAAAAGGGGTCAGACCCCTTTGCTGTTGTCGAGCCCCCTTTGCCGTTGCCGTTGCGCCATTGTTGTCACGAAAATCAACGATTTAGCGCACTCCTATGCTCGCAAGGCCAGTATTAAATAAGTTGTGTATAACGGAGCTGCCTTATGTTGCGATTGCCCTGCCTGTTTAGTCAGAAGCACGCCAACGCATTATTCGATGGCATCCAATACAATTCATGCCCAGACAAGGCTGCTACGATGACTCCCTCGTTAAAACTCAAACCTGAATAGGCAAGACCCGCCATGACCAACTCGCTATCAGAATCCGAGATCGAAAAAACGCTGAAGGGAATTATCATTCCCCCGCGGCCCGAGGTGTTAGTCAAGCTCGGGGCTGAAATGAAGCGGGATGACCCTGACCCGCGCGTCGTTGCCAGTTTGCTTAGCGCCGATGTCGGGCTTGCCGCTGCGATGCTGAAGACGATCAACTCACCTTTTTTTGGGCGAACCAGCAAAATCAGCTCGGTCGCCAGCGCTATTGGCCTGATGGGCATGAAGATGACCAATCAGTTGATCACCGGGCTAGTGCTCAGAAATGCCGTCGCCGGTGAAGCGCGGTCGCTCGAGCGATTCTGGGATAGCGCCGAAAAAGTTGCGGGAATCGCCTCTTTCATTGCTTTGAAACTGCCCGGCGTGTCACGCGATGACGCCTATAGTTTCGGACTGTTTCGGGATATCGGCATCCCGATCTTGATGGGAAAATTTCCAGACTACCGGCAGACACTGGCCATGCTCGATGCAGCCAGTGACCAATGCCCAACGGATATCGAGGATGAGCGGCACGCCACCAACCACGCAACGCTCGGTTATCTGGTCGCCAAAAGCTGGTTTCTTCCGGCCCCCATC
>JAUYQT010000312.1 GCA_030697085.1 Azonexus sp.
TTCACTCAATTTCGGCATGATCAGCAAACTCCCGTAAAAGATTCAATGTCGCAACAGGAATGTTCTCCTGCGCGCTTTTTGCATAGACCGTCAAAAGCCAAATGCGGCCCTTGCTGTCCTGCACGTAATACAACACACGCACACCGCCCCGCTTACCCATCCCGGCCCTCGCCCAGCGCAGCTTACGAACGCCGCCAGAGCCGGGAACCACATCGCCAGCCTTGGCGTTCTTCGAGAGGTGAATCTGCAACTCGGCCAACTCGCCATCGCTGAAATAATCCTCAGCGTGGCGGGTGAAACTGGGGAGTTCGATGAATGTGTGCATGTCCATTAATATACGTCACTGACGTACTTTAAGCAAGGGCAAGGGCGCAAAAAAGCCCGGCCATCAATGAGATGCCGGGCTGCTTCATTTCTGGGCGTAGGTTCTTTATGTCGCCGCTGGTTGCTTGACCACGTTAACGATGGTTGCCGTGGTTATTTCACCTCGCAGCTCAGTTGCATTGATCGAAAGATAGACAGTGCTTCGACTCCACTCGGCATCCTGCAGTAGTGAAATTTGATCCTTTTCCAAGCTCTTGTCGGTACAAGACGCCATGAACTCAAGACTGGATTCAATATTCAAAACTTTAAGCCTGACCTCATCTTCCTGTTGCCAATCAACCCGCAAAATCTTGTAATTGCCGTTGATCTGAATTTCTTTCGATTCCATCCTCTTGGCTCGGGCAATGGCATGTGCCGCCTCATTGCTTATTTCAATGCCGGATAATGTTAATTTTTCCGCATCACCAACGCCCTTTAATAACCCTGTTCTTGCCACGTCAAAATCTTGCCGGGCAAAATCGATAACGGGCTTCTGAGTTAGCGCCTTAACAAGGATTTCATGGCGCCTCGTTTCCTCCTGAGACATCACAATCCGCGTCTGCAGCTCTGACTCGACCTTCTTGTCTTCGCTTCGATGCGACAAATACCATTTGGCCGTTAATGTGCCGGCCGCCACGATGGCGAGGCCAACGGTGGTCATCACGAGATGCTCAGGGTTCATTTTGTTGATTGCCCCCATGACAAGTTGCTCGGCCCAGGGGCCGAGGTTTATTTCATAAATGGCGCTTCCTTTTTCGACCTTGGCTTTGAATTTCAAAGCCTCTCGCTCGTCAGAAGAAAGCACCCTTGCATTGGCTGAGTTATGCACCAATCGCGCATAACTCCGGTTCATCGCATGTTGGAATTCGACAAGTCCGGCCGCCATGTCGGCAGTGATGGTTCCGTCGTAGCCATCGCCTTCAAGTTTGATTTTGAGAACGGGCCAATTGTTGAATTTTACCTTGTACGGTTTGTAGCCCAATTCGTTATTGAAAGCCTTTTCCAGTAAAGCAAAGGCTTGCTCATCATTTGATACCAGCAAATCAATAAACGGCGTTTTTTCTTCTGATTGATTTTCCATTGATCCCCTCCCTTTGTTTTTAAGTTATTTCCGGCGTCGACCGCAGCAGTCACAAGAAATCGGACCCTCCGTCCGGCAGTTCGCCCGTCTCGACCAAGGCTTTCAACCCGGCCTCGGAAAGGATGAAAACACCCCGCCGCCTGGCCTCGCCCGGCTTCTTGTTGTTTTCCTTGATGCTACCGACACACAGGTAGGTCAGTCCCTCGGTCATGGTCTTGACGACCTTCATGCCCACGTTGGCGGCATACGCCTCAAGCGCCCGGCGCTGCGCCGTAGGGAAAGCGCTAAATAGAATCTCTGGCGCCGCCTGCTTCGTCACTTTCTCCGGCGGGTTCTGAAACGGGTCGCGCAGCAAGCGGTCCGAGCCGTTGAGGTACTCAGTCACCCGGTAGATTAAAAAGGTTCGTGGGCCCTTTTCTGTCAGGGAATAACCCGTGAGATATTTTCCGGATTCTTCCCACTCATCATTGAGCCGGTGCGTCGATGCCTCGCCCTGGGCATTGGTGTAGCGGAATTCGATCTGGCTCACGCGCACATCTCCCCGTCATCGTCTACTTGTTTCTCAAGCGCAGCGCCAACCTTCCGCAAGACGGCTTGATTGTCAGGTGTTGAGTTGCGGTAGTTGTCGAGCAGCGCGGCTTCGTCTGGCGCCAATACGCAGGTTGAACGAACCCCGGTGAGGATGTAACCGACATCGGCACCTAGCCTTGCAAACGCCTCAAGGTAGGTCGCGTCAGGGCTGCGCTCACCATTCTCATAAAAGCGTTGCGTCTTTGGGGCGACACCCAAAGCGTCTTGGTTTAGGCCTAGTCGCTCACGTTCAGTACGAAGCCGTTTTCCTAATGAGTCCATTTGGTATTGTTTGTCGTTGACAACAGTACCAATCGGTACTATTCTGAGTGTGTCCACGTAAAGGCCTCAATTATATGCCAACCATCAATCCGACCCTTCCCCGTACCCGAGTCCCCAATGGCGTCGCCCCGCAACGGCTGCGCGTCGCCCTGGGCGAGGAACTACTGGCCCTGATCAAGGCCGACGCCGACCGCAACCGGCGCACCGTCTCCAGCATGGCTGCCCTGATCATTGCCGAGCACTACGCCGCCAAGCCGGCCGACAGCACCGGCGACCGGCGGAAGTCATAACCACCGAATTACGCTGCATCGAAAAACACCGAAAAGGAGTAGTCACCATGTTGGAACCCTGCGTGAAGCAATCGATTGAAATGCTGGAGCAAGCCTTCATCAGTAGTCATGATGCGGTCGAGACGCGAATGAAGGTCCTGAAGCAGACCATCCGGGCTTCGCTGACCAGACAAAGCCATGGTCTGGCGATGGCTCGACTGCTCGAAGAGCTCGATCGCACCGACTGCAAGGCGGCAGATATCGGTCTTTCTCGACGCAAGCTCGCTGCCGGCGAACAACTCCCGTCGTTTGACGACATGGCACAACTACTTTCCGTTGGCATCGATGTGACCTACGTACTCTGCGGCTCGCGTCTTTGCGACATGGAAGCACTGGCCTGGCGCGCTGGTGAGCGTGAAGGAAACCTTGCGCCGGATGAATCCATGGCTGAACTTGATGCCGCGTTGCGCCACGTCGTTGCCGGCTACCGCCTTTCTGATCTGAAGAAACAGCCCGCCGCCAATGAATTCACCCTCACCTTCATGGCATTCGGCGGCACCCATTACAAGCACGGCGAGACACGCCGCCTCGCCTTTTGCAATTGGCTGCTCGTCGAACGACTCGAGGAATATTCGCGCCGGAATGAATTCATCAAGGCCTTCTCCGCAGGCGGCGATACCCAATCCCGGTGGCGCGAGGCGGCCAACTTGTCGGCCTATTCGAAGATCACCATGGGCGACCTGGCCGAAGCGGTTTACGGTGCTTGCATCCTCCCCGAAGTCTTCTCGGATCACGCCGGCGAAGACGGCTGCAAGTAGGAGATCACCATGAAATCCATCAGCCTTAACCTGAACTTTGCCGGCGCCATCCTTCCCGTTATCGAATGCGCGGACGGCCATCAACGCGTTCCGATGAAACCAGTCAGCGATATATTTGGGCTCGACTGGAAGACTCAGAAGCGAAAAATATCCAGCACCGCCGGGGGGCAAGAAACGGCTGAATCGGCGAGTCCGGGGGAGTCCGTACCCCCCCGCAAAAGCTATATCCAAACGCTGCTCGGCGTATCGATGGAAGAGATTTTTTACGCCGATCAGGTGCGCCCAATGCTTTGCATCCGGCTTGATCGCGTCGCCGGCTTTCTCTTCACCATCAACCCCGAGTTGGTTCGGGCGCGTGGCAACGAAGACGGCGCCGCCTTCCTTG
>JAUYQT010000315.1 GCA_030697085.1 Azonexus sp.
CTGGTGCAGGCCGATCGACGGTTCATCGAGCACATACATGACGCCGGTCAGCCCGGAGCCGATCTGCGACGCCAGGCGGATGCGCTGCGCTTCGCCACCAGACAGCGTTTCGGCACTGCGTTCGAGGCAAAGGTAATCGAGGCCAACGTTAATCAGGAAGGAAATCCGCGCCGTGATTTCCTTGAGGATCTTGTCCGCGACCTGTACCTTGTGGCCGGTGAGTTGCAGGCAGTTGAAGTAATTGCGTGCCTCGCCGAGCGGCAGGCGGCTGATTTCGTGCAAGGTTTTGGCACCCACCCGGACATGCCGCGCCTCAATACGCAGCCGCGTGCCGTTGCACTGCGGGCAGGAAATATTGCTGACGTATTTTGACAATTCCTCGCGCACCGTCTGCGAATCGCTGCCCCGGTAGCGCCGTTCCAGATTCGGGATAATTCCTTCAAAGGTATGGCTGCGGTCGAAGCGTGTGCCCTTTTCATTCAGGTAGCGGAAGTTGATCTCGGTCCGGCCGGAGCCGTAAAGCACCAATTGGCGAGATTCTTCCGGAAGATCATTAAACGGCGTATCGACCGAAAAGCCGTAATGCTCGGCGAGCGATTCGATGATCTGGAAATAGACCTGGTTTTTTTTGTCCCAGCCGCGCACCGCCCCGCCGGCCAGCGACAGCGCCGGGTTGGTGATGACGCGTTTGGGGTCGAAGAACTGGATGACGCCCAGCCCGTCGCACTTCGGGCAGGCGCCCATCGGATTGTTGAAGGAAAACAGGCGCGGTTCCAGCTCCTGCAGCGCATACGAACACACCGGACAGGCAAACTTGGCGGAGAACATGTGTTCCTTGCCACCGTCCATTTCCAGCGCAATCGCCCGCCCTTCGGCATGGCGCAGCGCTGTTTCAAACGATTCAGCCAGGCGCTGGCGCATGTCGTCACGCACTTTCAGGCGGTCGACGACGACATCGACACTGTGCTTCTGCGCCTTGGCCAGCTTCGGCACATCGTCAATTTCATACACCGTGCCATTGACTCGCACCCGGGCAAAGCCCTGGGCGCGCAGCTCGGCAAACAGATCGGCCTGCTCGCCCTTGCGATTGGCCACGACCGGGGCGAGGATCATCAGCTTGGTTTCAGCCGGCAGCGCGAGGACGTGATCGACCATCTGCGAGACCGTTTGCGCTTCCAGCGGCTGGTTGTGTTCCGGGCAATACGGCGTGCCGGCGCGGGCGAACAACAGGCGCAGGTAATCGTGAATTTCAGTGACCGTGCCCACGGTCGAGCGCGGATTGTGCGAGGTTGCCTTTTGCTCGATCGAAATCGCCGGCGACAAGCCTTCGATCAGATCGACATCGGGCTTCTCCATCAACTGCAAAAACTGCCGGGCATAGGCCGAAAGCGACTCGACATAACGCCGCTGCCCCTCGGCGTACAAGGTATCAAAAGCCAGTGAGGATTTGCCGGAACCGGAAAGCCCGGTAATCACGATCAACTGATTGCGCGGCAGATCGAGATTGATGTTCTTCAAATTGTGGGTACGTGCGCCACGAATGCGGATGGTTTCCATCACTATGTTTTTCAGGTCGGAGGGGGAGTGGGAACTATACGCAAGGTCGACCTGATTGCTGCGGTCGACGGCAAAAAACGGTCAATTTTTGCGTTGGCGACGTTAGCGGGAATGTGAAATTAATTGTCCGGACTACGGGCAGCATCAAACAGCGCCGCATCTTTGGTGCCTTCCTGCGTCACTGCCCCTTGCGTTGAAGGTTCTGGCTGGAATTTTTAAGCTAATTATGATTTGTGCCAAATACAAGTTCGAGATTTTGTTCTAAAAAATAGTCAAAATTGATCAATAGCAAAGTTGCGAATATGTAATATTTCTATAATAAAAACACAGCGGCATTTTAATTAAAAAAATAATACAAGTATCAAAATAGGATTTGCGACGTAACGATACCCAGGGGGGGGCAAGGCTTCATATGCATTCCTGCACGCCAACGGCTGTCAGCAAATTCAGGGCTTTTATTTCGGTCGGCCGCAATTTTCGGAAGATTTACCTGGTGCGTTTTCTCGCGGCGCACTCATCAATGACTGAACAACGCGAGTCAAAAATAGCTTTCTTTTTCAACAAAAAATAATAAGGGGAGACATATGTTCAAGCAAAGCAGTTCCGTCGCGAGGAAACTAATTCTCGTCCTTGCTTCCAGTATTACCGTCGTTCTGGCGATTGCCGCCTTCGGCTTATCCAGTTTTCTTTCAAACACCCTCGAACAGAAGGCGCTGGAGTCATTACAGGCCAATAACCGCATGGTGATCGAAATGATCGACACCTATAACCGTTCGCTGGAGCAGACGGTCGAACGGCTGGGTCGCGTTTTTTCTGCCATCTACCATCAGCCGTTTACGCTCGATGCCAATGGCGTGCTACACCATGGCAGCGATTTGATCTCGGCTGAAAATACGCTGATCCCTGATCGTTTTACCGAACAAGCCGACGCCGCAGCGACGATATTGACCCGCAAGGGTAATGATTTTGAACGCACCTCAACCTCGATTAAGGATGCCAACGGCAAGCGCGCTGCTGGCCTGTCGCTCGGCCCGGATCATCCGGCCGTGGCTCATTTGCTTAAGGGCGAAGCGTTTACTGGCAAGGCGAGAATGCTGGGCCGGGACTTCATGACCCGCTATCTGCCGATCAAGGATCGGAACAATCAGGTGATCGGTGCCTTTTTTGTTGGCCTTGATTTTTCTGATGGACTGGTGGTACTGAAAAAGAAAATTCTTGCCATGAAGATCGGCCAAACGGGCTACGTTTATGCGCTTGATCTGGGCAAAAACAAGGGGGATTTGACCATCCATCCGGCGATGGAGGGTAAATCGCTGTTGGGTGCAAAGGATAGTCGTGGTGTTGAATTCGTTGCCCAGATGATGGAGAAAAAAGACGGTGTTATCCAGTATTTCTGGAAAAACCCCGAGGACAGCGGGGAGCGCGAAAAGGTCGTCGCTTTCAACCAATACCAGGACTGGAACTGGCTGATCGCTTCAGGTAGCTATCTTGATGAATTCAATGCCGAGGGAAAAACCACGGCGCGCGGCCTTTTGTTATTGACCTCGCTGCTTATTCCAATTGTCGTGGTGCTCGTCTGGTGGAGTGCGCGGCGTTGGGTTTCCCGCCCCCTTGAGGACGCGGTCGAGGTTGCCAAGCGGGTGGCAGAAGGTGATTTTACGAGCCGGATCGAGATTCGCAGCAGTGATGAAATTGGTAATCTGATGCATGCCTTTGGCCAGATGCAGATGCATCTGGCCAACACTATTCGCGATGTCCGTACTACGGTAAGCAGCGTGGCCGGTGATGCGGAACAATTGCGCGCTTCGGCGCAAACCGTGGCGGCGGGCTCGCAGGAGCAAAGTGATGCGGCCGCCAGCATGGCGGCGTCGGTGGAACAAATGAGCGCGAGTATTGACATGATTTCCCAGCATGCCGAGGACGCGAAAAGTATTTCCCGCGAATCCGAACGGGTATCCCGGGATAGTTCGGATACGATTCAACAGGCAGTTGCCGCGATGACACGTATTTCGGAAACCGTCAAAAGTGCATCTGGCACTGTCGAAACACTCGGCCGCGAGATCAATTCAGTCTCGGCAATTGCCGGTGTGATCAAGGATATTGCCGACCAGACAAACCTGCTCGCCCTCAATGCCGCGATCGAAGCGGCGCGAGCCGGCGAACAGGGCCGCGGTTTTGCTGTGGTGGCTGATGAGGTGCGTAAACTGGCGGAACGAACGACCAAATCGACGCACGAAATTACTGAAATGATTGCTCGTATTCAGACCGGTGCAGATGACGCTGTCGTTAATATGAACCGCGGTGCCGACGAGGTGAATGGTGGTGTTGAACTGGCGGCGATGGCCGATCAGGCGATTCACCGCATCCGCCAAGGTGCGGCACGCGTCCTGACCGCCATTGAGGGTATTTCTGACGCCATTCGCGAACAAAGTATTGCCAGCACTACTGTGGCCAAAGGGCTGGAAACCATCGCCCAGATGACCGAGTCAAATAATGCGGAAGCCCATAACACGGCTTGCGCCTCCAAGGCGCTTCAGTCACTGGCGAGTGAGTTGCATGACAATGTAGCTCGCTTCCGGGTTTGAGTTTCAAGCAGTAAATCATGGTTGCCATGCGCTTGAGCCGCATGGCAACCAGCGTCATCAGCCAGGCATGACCTGGCTGGGTCGCCCATCAGCTCGGGCAGACAGCTTGTCCCAAAAGCCGTCCAATTCTCGCTGCGTGTCGCCATGAACCTGGCGTTTTCAGGTTCATTGTCGCCGCTCCTCTGTGGGGAGAAAAAATCAGCCGGCAGATGACAGCGTGATGCGACAACAGGCATCGACGGAAGCTTCGCTCGCCTGCGGTCGACCGCAAAAATTAGCCAAAATTGATTATTCGTCGGTGCTGGCCGAGCAGTCGCAGCCTTTGCCGGCGGCGATCCAGCGGGTGAAGAGTTGCCGGGTGACGCTTTCGCCAGCGACTGGCAACCAGCCGAGGTAATGCATTGGCCTGATGAGTAAACCGCAGTGGTAGCGGGTCTCAGCTTCCGACCATTCCAGTGCCGGGCAGGGGCCAGTTTTTTGCAGAAAGCGCAGGCGGGCAGCCGGGCAGGTTTCGAGCGCACAACACACACCGCAGCCGTTGCAGGGCTGGCCCTCGGCCGGTTTGGCCGGGGCGCTGCGGTGGAGGTGGATGACTTGATCTTTCACGTTGCCTAATGAACCTTGCCCAGCTAAATTGATCAGACGACAGTCATGACCCAAAGGAGACCCTGATGAACAAATTGATTTCCGTTTTGCTCGCCGCCGTATTTGCCGTTGCCAGTGTTTCCGCCATTGCCTGCGGCGACAAGGCCAAGGACGAAAAACAGATGAGTACGCCGGCGAAGCCGAAAGTTTAAGCGCCAAGCGCGCGTAAAGAGGCAGTTTAGGCTGTCTTTTTACGGTGCGCCGGGTAAGGCGCACTGACTGCGTGAAGGTGGGGGCGCCATTCTCGGCGAAGCCGAGCAGAGCCTGGACCGAAGTCCTGAAGATTGAACAATGCGATTAGCGTATCCGACCTCGCTGCAAATCGGCGCCAATCATTTTGATCAGGAAGGTGATCATCTTGTCGGTTGAGCGGGTTCAGCCTACTGAAAGAATGGTCGTTTGCATCACAGCACATAGAACAAAATCGCGATGAAATGCATCAGGCTGCCGGCGATGACGAAAAGGTGCCAGATGCCGTGCCAGTGGCGAAAGCGCTGGTCAAAGGCGAAGAAAATGATTCCCACCGTATAAAACACACCGCCGGCTGCCAGCCAGATAAAACCGGCGGTGCCGAGCGTGGCGAGCAGGGGTTCGATGGCGACCAGCACAATCCAGCCCATCACCGCGTAGATGACGAGTGACATGATTCTGGCTTCGGAGCGCGGTTTGATTTCCTGCAACATGCCGATCAGGGCCAGTGTCCAGATGATGCCAAATAGCCACCAGCCCCACGGGCCGCGCAGGCTGATCAGGCAGAACGGCGTGTAGCTGCCAGCGATCAGCAGGTAAATGGAGAGATGGTCGAGCTTGCGCAGTATGCGTTTGGCCCGGCCGCGCAGGCTGTGGTAGAGCGTTGAAACGCTGTAGAGCAAGACGAGCGTTGCGCCATAGACGGCGATGCTGAAAATTTTCCAGCCGTCACCGCTGCTTGCTGCGAGGCTCAGTAGCCCAATGGCGCCGGTCAGCGCCAATAACGCGCCAATCAGGTGCGTCCAGGCATTGAATTTTTCTCCGTGATACATCGGGTAAGTATCTTTTTGATGGCGAGTGGTTGGGCAATCGAAATAGACAGTGGTGAGTGATGCTGGTTCGTGAAGGTGATGAGTTTTCTCAATGCGCGGCTTGGTAATGCGCCTTGTTTTTAGGCTTTGCCTTGCGGTTGACCGTAGCTATTCGCCGCACGACGTATAATCCGCCCCGGAAAGTTGGCCAGGCAATCGCTGGACACGAAAGTGTCGGGAGGAAAGTCCGGGCTCCATTGGGCGGGATGCCAGTTAACGGCTGGGTGCTATAAGTCGCCAGACGAAAGTTGAGTGACCAAGGCAACGGAAAGTGCAACAGAGAATAGACCGCCGATGGCGTCGCAAGACGCACAGGTAAGGGTGAAACGGCGAGGTAAGAGCTCACCGCACTGGCGGTAACGTTCAGTGGCTTGGTAAACCCCATCCGGAGCAAGACCAAATAGGGAAGCTGAGGCGTGGCCCGCGCTGCTTCCGGGTAGGTTGCTTGAGCCTGTCAGTGATGGCAGGCCTAGAGGAATGATTGCCGAACCCCGCAAGGGGGGAACAGAACCCGGCTTATCGGCCGACTTTCCATTTTTCTGATATTGCGTACCAGGGTTTTTCCCGGCACTCGCCCTTCGACAAGCCGGCTTTGAGCCAGATCGAAGGGCTCAGGGTAAACGGCCGGGTGCGGTCAATTCGGAAAGGTATTTCGTACCCGTTCCTTATTTGCTTGAACCGGCTATCTGGCTTTTAATTCTTGGCCTTGTTGTGGCGCCAATCCTGAGGTGGGGCACCGCTTCTAAATTACAATGCCGCATGAGTGATACCCCGTTCCCCAAAATAGTCTGGCTGGAGGCGAGCCAGCAGCGTTCCGCGCGCTGGCGTTCCGAAGCCGCGTTGCCGCCACCCGGCAAACTGCTTGTTGCTGACGACCGTTTGAAAGCCGATGCCGCCTTTCGTCAGGTCACTGAGGGCTGCGCCATTCTCTGGCGTGGTGATTGGCAAAATGCGCGGCAATTATTGCAGGCCCTGAGCCGATGCATTGATCGGCAGCCACGGCTGGGTAACGAGCAAAAGCCCGCCACGCTGGCTGAAGCATTTGCCCAACATCGGCGTAATCAGGGCCGTCGCGCCGCTTTGCTCGGTCGCTTGCTGGTACCGCTCGAGGCCAATTATGCCGTTCCGTTGCGCCGGGCGCAGGATGTCCGGCAGGCTTGCATTGAAGCTTATGGCCCGGAGAGTGAGGATTCGGTGGTCTCGCTGCGTGAGTTGCTGGCCGTGGTCAGCGCCCATGAATGGCGTAAAAAGGGCATTCCCGTGCCGGCGGTGGAAGGGCGAATTTATCCGCATTACGGTGTCTTCTCACCGGTGCGTGGCGAGTATGTGAATCTGGTTGCCCAGGCGCCGTTGCCGGCCGGTTGTCTGGTTAGCGGCAACGAACGGGCGTTCGATATCGGCACCGGTTCGGGAATTCTGGCAGCCGTGCTCGCCCGGCGCGGCATTCAGCGGGTGCTGGCCACCGATCAGGATCAGCGCGCCCTGCAATGCGCGACGGAAAATGTGCAAAAACTCGGGTTGACCGCAGTCATCGAGATCATCAAGACCGATCTCTTCCCGGAGGGCCGGGCGCCGCTGGTGGTGTGTAATCCGCCCTGGGTGCCGGCGCAGCCCAGTTCGCCGATTGAATATGCGGTCTATGACCCGGATTCACGCATGTTGCGAGGTTTTCTGGCCGGACTGGCGGCGCATTTAGAGCCGGCGGGTGAAGGCTGGCTAATTCTTTCCGATCTCGCCGAACATCTTGGTTTGCGTTCGCGCGACGCCTTGCTCGGCTGGATTTCTGCGGGCCGTTTGCAGGTGCTGGGGCGAATTGACACCCGGCCACAACACCCTAAATCCAGTGATCGTAGCGACCCGCTACACGCGGCGCGCTCGGCTGAAGTGACTTCGCTGTGGCGACTTGGCCGGGCGGGCGAATAAGTTTGCACGAATTGAAGTAATGCCGGTCTCATATTTTGCACACGCAGGTGTCGCCCCCTTAAACCTGATGGAGACCCCCATGAAAACACTTAAACTTGTTCTCGCCCTGTTTGCCGCTGCCGCCTTGGCCGCCTGCGGCACGATGGGCAATGCCGCTTCGCCAGCCATGATGTCAGGTGACCTGCTCACCGGCAGTAATGGCATGACGCTCTATACCTTCGACAAGGATGTCGCCGGCCAGAGCATGTGTAACGGCCCCTGCGCCAGCAACTGGCCGCCGCTTTACGCCAGGGACGGTGATACTGCGAGCGGTGACTACAGCGTCATCACCCGTGATGACGGTAAAAAGCAGTGGGCTTTGAAGGGTAAGCCGCTTTATTTCTGGGCCAAGGATATGAAGGTTGGCGACAAGACCGGCGATGGCTTCAATAATCTCTGGCACGTTGCCAAGCCTTGATTCAAAACGTTCAGAGTTGCGCCATTCTGGCTGAGTTCCCCCGCCTGCATCACGCTGTGGTGCAGGCGGGTTCTCGCGACTGGTGAGAGCGGTCGGTTGCCGGTCTTTTTCAGAGGATGACGAGCCGGCTCTGTCGGGGCAATGATGTTGCGTTTGTTGAGTATCACACCGTGAGTTGATGGTGCTCTTGCCGGTTCAAGACTTTATAATTCAGCGCATTCACCCCCACGGAGTTTCACATGGCACGTACCGTAAATTGCATCAAACTCGGCCGCGAGGCAGAAGGCCTTGACCTGCCACCCTATCCGGGCGCCCTCGGTCAGCGTATTTTCGAGAATGTCTCGAAAGAAGCCTGGCAACAATGGGTCAAACTGCAGACCATGCTGATCAACGAAAATCGCCTCAATCTGGTCGACGCTCGTCACCGCAAATATCTGGCCGAGCAACTTGAAAAACATTTCTTCGGTGATGGCGCCGATCAAATTCAAGGCTACGTGCCGCCACCGGTACCTTGATTCAAGTTTGCTGCGTTACAAAAAACCCGCTATGGCGGGTTTTTTTACGGGCAAAAACCGCAGCTGGCGGTGACCACACTCAAGCTCGCTGATGAGGGGTACAGGAAATGGCTTGGCCATCACCCGCGCCGCTCTCACCCAGGCGGGCTTTTTTTTAGCCCACTCTGCTTAAGATAAATAGCACTAGCCCGCCACCGGGAATTGCTGCCACCGCAAAACGAAGGCTGGCGCGGCGAATGCTGTCGCCCAGTTCTTCGATGAATTGATCCATATCGGCAAAGAGTTCGGGAAAGGCGGCGATGTCATTACGAGCTGGTTTTTGCATGTCGATCTCCTGAATTCAGGCAGCAACCGGTTTGTTGCCGTCCGGGCGGGGCTATAGCCTGTGATGCAGAGGGGGGCCGACAGTGGCTTCCAGGTACTGATCGGCAATATTGTCGTGATTGAAATCGGGGACGCTATGTGGCTCATGCTGGGTCGAAAATGATTTTGTTGGCTGCAACTATCGCGGCTCGATGTTGCAGTGACGTGAATTTCGACAAACACCCAAATCTGATGAATTGTTGGAAACGGGAAATCACCCTGCTGGCCGGGCATAACCCGGTACGGGCAGCCCTTAATTCCCGGCTATCGGTTGGAAAACGCTGAGGTATTGATTGGCGCAGCCCTTCTGTGCGCTTGCGCGAAGGGGGCTCAGTGATTTGCGCCAGGCAAGGGGCAAGTTTTGCCTTTACGGCATGGGGACGACTGGGTTTTGGCAGGCAAGGGATGATTCAGAGCGCCTGCGGTCAACCGCAAAAATGGCCTATTTTTTACCGTAAAGCGTACGGTAAAGCGGCTTGCAGTCGTGGTTCAGGAGCGCGGATCGCGATCCAGATGCATCATCGGTGTGCGCTCTGCGGTACGGCGGGAATCTTCGCGATTATTTTCGGATTGTTGCTGACCGAAGGCGTCGCGCTCGGCCCGGGCGCGTTTCGCGGCTTCGATGCTACGGACGCAACGCCAGCGCACACCGTGTTTGGTGGTGAATGGGCGCATCTGATCTTTCGGGTGATGGACCCGGCAGCAGTAGCAAAATATGGTTTCAGACATTACAACCTCACGGCAATAGGCACTGACCAAATCAAGAAGAATGATATGCCAGTGTTGCAGCTTAATGACATTATTTTTGCCAAGTCGTTCCTGAGGTGTTGTGTTCTGGGTCACATTCCTGTCACTGGACTGTAATATTTCCCTCCTACACTCGACGAGAAATTATTTTGAGACTGAATCGATGAGTGTGCTGATGGACAACGAAACTGCCGAGCTGCAGAGAATTATTACCGAAGGTTTGCTGACGCCTGTTTTTCAGCCGATCCTTGATTTCCGTATCCGCGCTTTGCTCGGTTATGAAGCGCTTATTCGTGGGCCGGAGGGGAGCCCTTTGCAATTCCCCGACCAGCTTTTTGGCGTTGCCCGCCGAGCGGGTTTGTCGCTTGAGCTGGAGCATGCCTGCCGGGAGGCCAGTTTGCGTGCCTTCGCCGGACAGCGGCTGACGGGGCGGCTGTTCCTGAATGTCACGCCGGGTTGCCTGCTGACGCCGCAGATGATGAACGGACATACCCGCGATCTGCTCAACGAGTTGGGTATTGCGGCGAACCGCGTGGTCATTGAGCTGACCGAAAATCAGCAAATTACTGATCTGCCCGGTATTCAGGAGGCTTTGCAGCATTATCGCGGACGGGGCTTCCAGATCGCCATTGACGACCTCGGCGAAGGTTTTGCCAACCTGCGTATGTGGTCTGAAGTGCGGCCGGAATTCGTCAAGATCGATAAACATTTTGTGCACGGCATCGCCGATGACCGTATCAAGTTCCATTTTGTCCGCGCCATGCAGGATCTGGCCGAGATCTGCAATGCCTTGCTGGTCGCGGAAGGGATCGAGCGGGTTGAGGATTTCAATTGCATCCGCGATATGGGGATCGCCTGCGGTCAGGGCTATTTCATCGGCCGGCCGGTCGCTCGGCCAAGTCGTCGATTCGCCAGTACGGTTTTGGCGGCATTAAATCGACAACACATTTCCCTCTCGCCGCTGAGCGCCGGCCAGGGCCGCGTGCCGACGGCGAAAACCCTCCTTAAACCGATCCCGTCCGTGCCGCATGATGCGACCAATTCACTGGTCATTGATCGCTTCGAGGCTGATCCCGATCTGGATGTTCTCCCTGTTGTGCATGAGGGCGTGCCGATTGGCCTGATTAATCGGCACAGTATGATCGACCGCTTCGCCCGGCCTTTCCACAGGGAGTTATTTGGCCGCAAGAGTTGTGAGTTGTTCATGGATCACGCGCCGCTGATCGTTGATGAAAATGCCACCGTGCAAGAGTTGGCGCTGATGCTGGCACTCGCTCCCAAACGTTATCTGGCCGATGGTTTCATCGTCACCGGCAATGGTGTTTATCAGGGTATTGGCAGTGGCCACGACCTGATTGCGACGATTACGGAAATGCAGATCAGCGCCGCTCGCTACGCCAATCCGCTGACCCAACTGCCGGGCAACGTGCCGATCAATGAGCACATCGACCATATGCTGAATAGTCGTTGCACCTTCGTCGCGGCTTATATTGATATCGATAATTTCAAGCCCTATAACGACACCTTCGGCTACCGCCGTGGCGATGATGTCATCCACGCGCTCAGTCGCCTGTGCTGTGAAATGGCGGATCAGCGTCAGGACTTTGTCGGCCATATTGGCGGCGATGACTTCTTTGTGATTTTCCAAAGTAGTGATTGGGAAACACGTTGCTGGGAATTGTGCAGCCTGTTTGCCGATGCGATGAACGGTTTATTAAATGCTGAAGAGCGGGCGCATGGGGGTTATATGGCAGAAAACCGCCGTGGCGAACTCGGCTTTCAGCCTTTGCCGACCTTGTCGATTGGCGCTGTGCGCGTTGGGCCGGGCGAGTGTGAATCACACCGCGAGGTTGCGGCAGTCGCATCGGAAGCCAAAAAACAGGCCAAGAAAAAATCCAAAAATCAGGCCAGCGAGCCGTTGGGGAGCAGTCTTTTCATCGACCGTCGGCGCCCCGGCATCAGCCCCGTTGAGATGGAGGCACTCCACGCCCGCGCCTTGAATTAATGTCCTGATCGCGGGCCGCCTTGCTACATTTTCGAGAATAGCCATCACAGCTTCGAAGCCCATCGGCTCCTTATATGGGCGCTTGGAGCAGAGGGCATCGAAAACATCGGCTACGGCAAATATTCGCGCCGCAAGGGGGATTTGCTCGGCTTTTAGCTGGCGCGGGTAGCCCGAGCCATTCCATTTTTCGTGATGGCCGGCGACGACGGCGTTGGCGCCATCCAGCCAGCCCATGCCGGTGACCACCTCCTCACCTTGCGCGACGTGGGTACGCATGATTTCCATCTCGGCATCATCGAGTTTTCCCGGTTTGAGCAAAATGGCATCCGGAATGCGAGCCATCGGCTAGTGCCAGCCTTGTGGGGCGGTACTTTGCATGGTCAGCAATGAGATTTGTTGATCCGCCCGTAGCACTTCATTCAGGACGAAAACCGCCGGTTTTGAGCAATCGATCATAAAGCACGACATTGACCGTTGCCGCCAGATTCATGCAGCCGTGAGTCGGGATGTAAATAATCTCTTGGCACCATGACGTTACATTCTTTTTCAGGCTGCCATCTTCCGGGCCAAAAATGTAAAACGCCCGCTCCGGGTGGCGGTAGGTCGTCAGCGGCTTGGCGTCCGGGTGAACTTCAATCGCAATCGGCACGCAGCCAAAAGGGATAACCTGTTGCAGATCGTCGACGCCGATCAGTGGCAACTGCAGATGAACTTGCTTGGTATCAGTGCGAAATTCCACGGCGCGCTCGTAGCGTTTGCCGGTGTAGAACACGGTGTTAACGCCATAGCAACCCGCCGCCCGCATGATCGAGCCGACATTCTCCGGGCCTTTCGGGTTGTAAAGCCCAATGCATGAGTAGCCGGTATAACTCTTAACCGCCTGGTTTCTGCTGATCGTTTCCATTCAGGTCTTCGTCGGGGGAGTGAATTGGCGGAGACTAACATCGGCTGCGGTCAACCGGAAAAAACGGCCAAAAAACGCGCTGTCGGTCTTGCTGTTTTTGTATCGTGATGTTTCGGCGATAAAAGAGGATCGATTTATTGATCGTGAGTGGAGCATCACTGCTAACGCAAAAGTTCAGGCCAGTGGCGTGGTTTTATACGCCAGTTCTCCTTTGTCTTGGACTTTCCTGATCCGACTCTTTCCTGGCCGCGGTTGCAGAAAACGCCGGATGTCCGCAAAGTGCACGACTTGCCGGACCATCCATGTGGTCGGGGCGTTTTAGCCCATTAGATGTTTGAAGCGATGAAAAATACAAAGAGCAGTAACCGGGCCGAAGTTCCGGAAAATTTCTGTCTGACCAGTGACGTCAAGCGCCTGCGCGCCTTGCAACGGGACTTGCTGCGACCACAAAAACAAGGGCTGGCCCCGGGGTCGACCGGAGAAAAGCGCGAAAAACTGCAGGCTGATCTGGCGGCGCTGATTGAGCGTTCGCGGGCGGCGGTGCTGGCGCGGCAAGCCCGATTGCCCAAGCCCGAGTATCAGGAAGATCTGCCGGTCAATGAGCGGCGGGGCGAGATTGCCGAGCTGATTGCGAAAAATCAGGTGGTGATTGTTTGCGGCGAAACCGGTTCCGGCAAGACGACGCAGTTGCCGAAAATTTGTATCGAGCTCGGGCGCGGGGCGCGCGGGCTGATCGGCCATACCCAGCCGCGGCGGCTGGCGGCGCGTTCGGTGGCGACGCGGCTGGCGCAGGAGTTGAAGACGCAGGTCGGCGCCGGTGTCGGCGTCAAAATTCGCTTCCAGGACCGGTCGACCGCAGATAGCTGGGTCAAGTTGATGACGGACGGCATTTTGCTTGCCGAGTCGCAATCCGATCCGTACTTGAGTGCCTACGACACGATCATCATCGACGAGGCGCACGAGCGCAGCCTGAATATCGATTTCCTGCTCGGCTACCTGAAGCAGTTGCTACCGAAACGGCCGGATTTGAAGGTGATCATCACGTCGGCGACGATTGATGCGGAGCGCTTTTCGCAGCATTTCAACGGTGCTCCGGTGATCGAGGTTTCTGGCCGGCTGTATCCGGTCGATGTGCGTTACCGGCCGGTGGCCGATCTGGAAAAGCAAGACGACGAGCGCGATTTGTACGACGCGATTACCGATGCCGTCGATGAACTGGCCCGCCTCGGCCCCGGCGATACGCTGATCTTTCTGCCCGGTGAGCGGGAGATTCGTGAAGCCGCCGAAGCCTTGCGCAAGCGCCACCCGCCGCATACCGAAATTCTGCCGCTGTTCTCGCGGCTGTCGGCGGGCGATCAGGACCGCATTTTCAAGCCCTCGGGGGCGCGGCGCATCGTGCTGGCGACCAATGTTGCCGAAACCTCGCTCACCGTGCCGGGCATTCGCTACGTGATCGATACCGGGCTGGCGCGGGTCAAGCGTTACTCCTACCGCAACAAGGTCGAGCAGTTGCAGATCGAGAAAATCTCGCAGGCCGCGGCGCGGCAGCGGGCCGGGCGCTGCGGCCGGGTTTCTGCGGGCGTCTGTATTCGCCTGTACGACGAGCTGGATTTCAACGCCCGCCCGCCGTTCACCGATCCGGAAATCCTGCGTTCCTCGCTGGCCGGGGTGATTCTGCGCATGAAATCGCTGCGTCTGACCGATGTCGAGAGCTTCCCCTTCATCGAACCGCCGCCGGCCAAGGCAATTGCCGATGGCTACGCGCTGTTGCAGGAACTCGGGGCGGTCGATGACGACAATGCGCTGACGCCGATTGGCCAGTCGCTGGCCCGCTTGCCGCTTGATCCGCGGATCGGCCGGATGCTGGTCGCGGCGCGTGACCTCGGCTGTCTGCCTGAGATGATGGTGATCGCCGCCGGCCTTTCGGCGCAAGACCCGCGCGAACGGCCGCAGGATCGCCAGCAGGCGGCGGATGAAAAGCACAAGTTATTCACCGCCGAAAAGTCCGAATTCCTCGGCTGGTTGAAGCTGTGGGACTGGTACAACAACGCGATTGAGCACAAGAAATCGAACAAGCAGCTGA
Source organism: Azonexus sp. (assembly GCA_030697085.1). Taxonomy (GTDB): domain Bacteria; phylum Pseudomonadota; class Gammaproteobacteria; order Burkholderiales; family Rhodocyclaceae; genus Azonexus. The sequence continues at coordinate 14,846 of JAUYQT010000315.1, forward strand.
TCGATAACTGCCACGCGCATTTTCTCTCCTACCTGCGCCTGCGCGAATGGCGCGAGGTGCATGGGCAGCTGCATGCGATGGTGGCGGAGCTGGGCTGGGTGACGCCACACGCTCGGCCTTCAACGGATGGCGATAAGAGCGCCGGTAATGCCGCAGCCGTGAAGGGGGAGACCGGGCGAGGCATGGGTGAAATAACCCCCGCCACTTTCGATGCCATCCATCAGGCGCTGCTCGCCGGCCTGCTCGGCAACTTCGGCTGCAAATCCGACGAATCCGGCTATTACCTCGGCGCCCGCGGCATCCGCTACCTGATCCATCCCTCCTCACCGCTGCAGAAAAAGGCCGGCAAATGGATCATGGCGGCCGAGATCACCGAGACGACCCGTCTCTTCGGCCGCTGCATCGCCCGCATCGAGCCGGACTGGCTGGAGAAAGTGGGCGCTCACTTGATCAAGCGCAGCTACTTCGACGCCCATTGGGAAAAGAAGTCGATGCAGGTTTCCGGCTGGGAGCGCACGACGCTTTACGGCGTGGTGATCAACCCGAAGCGGCGCATTCATTACGGCCCGCTGGCGCCGGCTGAATCGCGTGAAATATTCATTCGCCAGGGGCTGGTTGGCGAGGAAATCGACGAGGCTTTCGCCAAGCGCTGGCCCTTCTTCCTGCACAACCAGAAGCTGATCCGCGAGATCGAGCATCTCGAACACAAGCAGCGCCGGCAGGATGTGCTGGTCGATGACGAGCTGATCTTCGCCTTCTACGACTCGATCATTCCCGAAGGCATCCACACCGGCGCCACCTTCGACCACTGGCGCAAGGAGGCCGAACGCGAGAATGCCAAGCTGCTCTACCTGGCGAAAGACGACCTGATGCGCCATTCGGCGGCAGGCGTGACGACCGAGGCGTTCCC
>JAUYQT010000373.1 GCA_030697085.1 Azonexus sp.
CCAGCCGGACGTGATGGAAGTTGAGTTATGGTCGAGCCGGCCGATGCCAGCAACCCAGGCTTTGCCACCACCGCCCCCGCCCAAGCCGGAAGTTATCCCCGAGCCGCCGAAGCCCTTGCCCAAGCCGACACCGAAGCCTGAGCCTTTACCGGTCAAAAAGCCGGATATCGTCACCAAGGAAGAGAAGAAGCCGCCCAAGGTCGAGCCGAAAAAGCCGGAGCCCAAGCCTGAGCCAGCGAAGCCGGAACCGAAAAAGCCAGAAGTGCAAAAGCCCGAGGTCAAGCCCGAGGTCAAGTCGAAGGTCGATCCGTTCAAGGAAGTCCTTGAGCGCGAAGAGCGCCAGCGCAAGGATAGCGAGATGCGCGATCGGCTGTTGGCGCAGGCAGAAACCGAGCAGCGGGCTTCGTCCGATCGACGCGGCCTGGAGGCCTATGCGACTAAGATCCGCAACAAAATTCGCGGCAATATCTCGCTTCCACCGGGCATTCAGGGCAATCCGGAGGCTATTTTTGATGTTAAACAATTGCCAACCGGTGAGGTGCTGGCGGTTAAACTGAAACGTTCTAGTGGCAACTTGAGTCTCGATGCGGCCATCGAGCGTGCTATTTTGAAGTCGTCGCCTTTGCCGAAGCCTGATAACTCCGCTTTTTTTCAGCGTGAGTTGACGATTAATTACAAGCCGATTGAAGAGTAAAATCCGTCGAAACTTATTGAAAATGAATACAATGCAACGAATCTCCCGCCGCATTTTTCTGGCTTTTTTCCTGTTGACCGCAGGATTCGCTCAAGCCCAGCTTTCGATTGAAATTACCGGTGCCGGTGCCAACCGGATACCCGTGGTGATTGCCGATCTATTGGGTGACCCAGTCGCTTCCCGCATCATTACCGCCACCGTGCGCTCTGATCTTGAGCGCAGCGGCTTGTTCCGGCTGGTTGATGCGACGGGAAGCGTGCTCGATGAAAATTCGCCAGTCGATCACGCGGACTGGAAGGCCAAGGGGGCCGATGCGCTGGCGGCGGGAAGCATCGCCCGCAGTCCGGATGGCCGGATGGAGGCGCGTTTCCGACTTTACGATACACAGAAGGCGGTGTCGCTGGGAGGCGCCGCCTACATTACGGGCAATGATCAATTGCGCGCTGCCGGCCACCGTATTGCAGATTTCATTTATGAAAAGCTGACTGGAGAGAAGGGCATTTTTTCGACCCGGATTGCCTATGTCGTCAAGTCTCGCGGCCAGTTCTTGTTGCAAATCGCCGATGCTGACGGTCAGGGCGCGGTAACGGCATTGACGTCGGCCGAGCCGATTATTTCGCCAACCTGGTCACCTAACGGCAGCAAACTGGCCTATGTCTCCTTTGAGAAGAAAAAGCCGATGATTTACGTCCATTCCCTGGCGACCGGCAAGCGCCACATTGTGGCCAATTTCAAGGGCTCCAACTCAGCCCCGGCCTGGGCGCCGGACGGCAATAAGCTGGCGGTTGTGCTTTCCAAGGATGGCAACTCGCAAATTTATTCGGTGAATGCGGATGGCAGCGGTTTGCAGCGCCTCACCCGTTCCGGTGGGATCGATACCGAACCGCGTTATTCGGCGGATGGCGCCAGCTTTTATTTCACCTCGGATCGTGGCGGCAGCCCGCAGATTTATCGCGCTAGCGCCAATGGTGGTGAGGCTCAGCGTGTCACCTTTGAAGGCAGCTACAACGTTTCGCCGCGCCCCTCGGCAGATGGCAAGAGCCTGGCTTTCATTACCCGCCGTGAGGGTCGCTTCCAGCTCGCGGTGATGGATATTGCCAGCCGCCAAACGCAGGTACTGACCGATTCCAATAAAGATGAATCACCCAGTTTTGCCCCCAATAGCCGCATGATCCTGATCGCCACGGAAGTTGGCGGGCGCGGCGTACTATCGGCTATTTCGAGCGATGGCAGGATCAAACAACGCCTCTCGGTGGCCGCAGGTGATGTGCGGGAACCAGCCTGGGGTCCATTTTTTCAATAAAACACTACTTTTAATTTTTTTGAGAACCTCATGAAAAAACTATTGATTCCCGTATTGTTGTCGGCCTTGATCGTTGGCTGCAGCTCGACCCCGACGCCTGACGAAAATGCCGGCGCACCGGTTGAATCCCGCAGTGGCTCGAGCCCTGCCGTTACGCCGGTGATGGCCAGCGGCCTTGATGCCAGCGGCCTGCCGCGTGAGCTGACCGATCCGCAGAGCAAGTTGGCCAAGCGCAGTATTTACTTCGATCTCGACAAGTACGACGTCAAGGACGAGTACCGCGATCTGGTGGCTTCACACGCCAAATATCTGGT
>JAUYQT010000380.1 GCA_030697085.1 Azonexus sp.
AAGGCTGAGCCGATGACGACATCGAATACCACCCAGATTCCCCACGGATAGCCGTCATTCAGATTGGTTACCGCACCGAGTCCAAAAATAAAACGGACGACCAGCACGGCAATCATCGCCATGATCAACAAGCCGCAGATAGCGGTTGCAGTATTGAACAGTTTGCCGCCGACCGCTTCCGGTGCAGCGTGATGATGGGCGCTCATTCTGTGCCTCCCTTCGGGGTTTCTTCATCTTCGACGACATTGCGCTTGGCGACCCAGGTCAGGCCGGCCAATACCGCCAGCGGCATGATCATCCCGCCGTACAGCGTGTGCTGGATGGTTTCCGAAGTTGCCGCAGAAGATTTCGGTGGCAGGTCAGGCATCCCGACCTTCTGGAAATTGACTGCTGACAACTTGAGTACCTGCGTGCCGCCGTACTCGTGTTCGCCGTAGACATGTTGCAGATAGTTGCCGACCTGAGCTTCATAGCTCTGCTCGCGCAGACCTTTCCACTTGGCTGCCTGTTCTGGTGTTTCATCAGCGGGAATCAAACGACCACGCGGCATGGTGGCCCACTGCCCCGGCTTCAAGGCCAGACGACGCTTGGCTTCGGCCAGCAGGTCTTCGGTACGACCAAACAGCGTGGCGCCGGTCGGGCAGACTTCGGCGCAAGCCGAATAGTTGCCGTCCTTGTTGCGATGCCGGCACAGCTCACACTTGCCGATCTTGCCGGTTGGCGAATCGTATTGATATTTCGGAATCCCGAACGGGCAAGCGGCAACGCAGTAACGGCAGCCGATACAGGCATCCGGATCGTAAGCCACCACGCCGGTCACCGGATCCTTGATCATCGCCGAAACTGGACAGGCCGAGACGCATGACGGGTCGGCACAATGCATGCACGAGGTTTTCATGAACGAGAAACCGTTGGTTTCAGTGTCCTTGGTTGCCATCGTCCCGTTGCGGTACATCTTGATCAGGTTGAAGGTGTGGCCGGTCGTATCGAGCGGGGTATCCCACAACTTGTCCATCGCATTGAATTCAGCCGGGTTGTCATTGACCTGTTTGCATGCTGCAACGCAGGCCTGACAGCCGACACAAAGCGTTGCGTCATAAAGCAGGCCCAAAGCTTCCGGCGGGCGCTTGAGGGTGTCGCGGGCTTCGGCCGTTTCCGGCACGACGGCAGTGGCGGCAACCGCCCCGCCAGCCAAACATCCTTTTAGAAAATCGCGTCTGGTGGTCATCTCAGACCTCCGTTGATTCGCTGGCTTTTTGGCCTTCTTTCTTCGCCCGCTCGAGTTCTTCCGCCTGGTGCGAGAGTCCGAGATTCTTCGCAACCATCGCCCCCGCACCCGCAGCGGCACCGGCCACAGCAGCCAGCACGGCGGCAGAACCGAGGGTGGCACCAACGCCTTTTTCCTCGACGATGCGCGGCAAAAAGACGCTAGGCTCGATATTCTTCATCTTCGCCATGGCATGAATTGGCTTCTCGAAACCGACGCCCTGCTCGGTGCAACCAATACAGGGGTGACCGCAAGCTACCGGCCAGGTGCCCGCACCGGCATCACCAAACATGATGACCGAGCAGTTGGCGTAAGTTTCCGGGCCTTTACAACCCAATTTGTAGAGGCAATGCCCCTTGCGGTGGCCTTCGTCACCGAATTCCATCGCAAAGCGGCCGGCGTCAAAGTGAGCGCGGCGCTCGCAGTTTTCGTGGATCAGCGTGGAGTAGGCAAACTTTGGCCGACCCAGATGATCAACCGCCGGTAACTTGCCGAAAGTCAGCAAATGAACGACGGTGGACAGGAAGTTGTAGGGATTCGGCGGGCAGCCGGGAATGGTTACCACCGGCTTCTTCAAGACCTGACCGACACTGGATGCACCAGTCGGATTCGGCCCGGTCGAAGGCATGCCGCCCCAGGAAGAGCAGGAGCCAATCGCAATCACCGCTGCCGCATCGGCCGCACATTCATGCAGCAACTCAATTGCGGTCTTGCCGCCGATCTTGCAATACACACCACCGTCTTTGGTCGGGATTGCACCTTCAACGACGAGAATGTATTCGCCTTTGTGATCTTTCATCGCCTGCTTGCGCGCTGCCTCAACCTGATGCCCGGCTGCCGCAAACAATGTCTCGTGGTAATCCAGCGAGATGACATCAAGAATCAGGTTTTCCAGCGTCGGGTGCTCGGCGCGCAGAATGGACTCGGTACAGCCAGTACATTCCTGGAAGTGCAGCCAGATCACGCTCGGCCGCTTCTTGGTCGCCACTGCTTCAGCAACTGCTGCATCGGCGCCTTGCGGCAAACCCAGCGTGGTTGCCATTGCGGCGCATAACTGCAGGAACTCACGACGAGATATACATAGACGCGTTGCTGCTGCGTCGATCGATTCGTCATGCTCCAGCGAAATCAAATTTTGGTTGGCCATAAATCATCCCCCACATTTTTCCGTAACGTCGGCCACTGACCGACAAGATCGCTCTGTTGTAGTTTTGTATTTTTTGTGATCTATTTGCAAAAATCAGGCCAGGATGAATTTTTTATATATTTCAATGGCTTATGAAAACGCAGGTGGCTTCAGCCAGGAAACAAGATGAATCGACTTTCCATATGGAAAGCAATAGTGGCGAGTAAGTTGTCAGACCAAAGAACTAGCCAGTTCAGCAAAAGTCGACGAATGGGAAAAGATTTGCCAGTGCTAAATCGTCTGCCTGAAAATGGTTTTTGCCATTTTTTGGGTGTGCACCGTGGCATTCCGGGGGAGCATGGCTGTGAGTTATTGCATGATGCAATCGGCCAGAAGCCACCGTAGCAGTACCTACTCAGGTGTTCGCCAACGGCCTTCCGGCGACTGGATGGCGCTTGATCCTCACGATGGTCGCGTATCAAGCGACAGGAGAAGATCAATCGACTTGCGATAGCTATCCCATTCGATTAATTTCGGGGACCGCTTCCTTACAATCCCCATAAGCATCGCCCGTCCCGCGGTCCAGTCCAAGAATGGTTTATCCACGGCAGCATCAAGTCCGAAGCGCAACAACCGGCGATCAACACAGACGCTACGCAATAAAGCCGCGCAGCATCTGTGACCTGCACATTGAGCATCCACGGGCTACTACCGCTTCGAGCACGTCCCAGCCACTCACTCCAGCCAATTTCGCGCCACCCAGGCCTGACCCAGAGCCAGCCCGCCATCGTTAGGCGGT
>JAUYQT010000396.1 GCA_030697085.1 Azonexus sp.
AAAAAGAAAATTTCAAAGCAGGATATGGCAAGAATGATTGGTGCTTCGCGCGAAATGGTGAGCAAGGTAATGCGGGATCTTGAATTGAGTGGCTACATTGTTTGTGAGAATAATCAGGTGATTATTTTGGGTGCATGAGGATGGGTGCAAGGATGGTTGATCGGGGCTCACCGAGTCCTTTGCCGGAAAAGATTGGGACGCTATTGCAGGAATCACGCTGGTTGGCCGTGGGCGCAGTTGCGCTTTTTTTGACCATGGCGCTGTGGGGGTTCAATAGAGAAGACGCGGGCTGGTCACATGCCGTTATCGTGCAGAGTATGCACAACCCGGCTGGGCGAGCGGGGGCCTGGGTTGCCGATTTGCTGCTCTATATTTTCGGGTTTTCGGCCTGGTGGTGGATTGTGCTGCTTGGTATGTCAGTCTGGTGGGGGTTTCGCAAACTGAATTCACTGGACAAGCATGATCGGCGGCCGTTGTTTATTGCCTTGGCCGGTTTTTTGATTTTACTGGTGGCAAGTTCATCGCTTGAGGCGTTGCGGTTTTATACGCTGAAGGTTGAGCTGCCACTGAGTCCTGGTGGCGTACTTGGCATCGAAGTCAGTCATTTTCTCGCCAGCCAGTTTGGCTACATTGGTTCGACGTTGCTTCTGCTGATATTGATGGCGGCTGGTTGGAGTGTTTTTTCCGGCATGTCCTGGCTGTGGGCGTTTGAACGACTGGGGGCTTTGCTGGAAGCGCTGGTTGCGCTGTTATATGGTCGAGTTGATGCTTGGCGCGATCGAAAGATTGGCCGGGTAGTGGCACAGCAGCGTGAAGTAGTTGTTGAAGAGGAGAAGCGTCGGGTTGAATTGCATGATCCGATCGTGATTGAAACGCCACGACCCGAAGTGCCTGTCTCGAAAAAAGCCGAAGCCCGGGCTGAGCGCGAGAAGCAAATCGTCCTTTTCCCGGAAGCTGTTTCTGGTGGTCGTTTGCCGCCGTTACATCTGCTTGATCCAGCGCCGCCAGTCACTGAGACGGTTAGCGCTGAAACACTCGAATACACCTCGCGTTTGATTGAACGCAAACTAGCTGATTTTGGCGTCCAGGTTAAAGTGCTGGCTGCGTTGCCGGGGCCGGTGAT
>JAUYQT010000473.1 GCA_030697085.1 Azonexus sp.
AACTGATTCAAGAGCTGCAAGTCCATCAGATCGAAATGGAGATGCAGCGCGAGTCATTGTTACAAGCCCATGCGGCGCTCGAAGACTCCCGCAATCGCTACCTCGACCTTTATGAACTTTCCCCGGTCGGCTATCTGACGCTGACGCCAAAGGGAGAAATCGCCGAAATAAACATGACCGGCGCCCTGCTCTTCGGTCTTGAGCGAAGCGTATTGCTCAAGCGTGACTTTTCAGCCTTTATCAGCCGGGACGACCGTGAACGCTGGCGCCAATTCTTTCAGACCCTGGTGCAACAAGGCGGTAATGGAGAGGCAGAGTGCCGGCTGATACAAAACGACCTCAACCTGATTGATCTTCATCTTGATTGCCTGGCCGTCCAGCGCGAGCCCGGAAAATTCGTTGTCCATGTCGGCATGACCAACATCACGGCGCGCAAGGATGCGGAAAAGCGTTTGCACGATCAGGAACACCTCTTCCGGATTATCGCCGAACGTCTTGATGGCTTCGTTGCGGTCCTTGATCCCAAGGGGCGACGCATTTACAACAGCCCATCCTACGAACGCCTGCTTGGGCCGCGTCACAGCATTGGCACGAACAGCTTCCTGGAAGTTCATCCGGACGACCGCAAACGGGTCATGCAGGCTTTCTCCGAAACGGTGGCTTCCGGTGTCGGGCAACTGCTGGAATATCGCTTTTTACTGCCCGACGGCAGTACCCGGATCATGGAATCCCGTGGCGGCGTTGCCTGGGACGCCGGAGGGCAAACCCAATACGTCGTCGTTGTTTCAAACGATGTCACCGAGCGCAAGGAAGCCGAACGAAAAATTCATCATCTGGCCTTCTACGACGCCCTGACCAAACTCCCCAACCGCCTGACGCTGAATGACCGCCTGCAACAAGCCATGGCAGCGAGCAAGCGCAGCGGCCATTATGGTGCGTTGATGTTTATCGATCTGGACAATTTCAAGTCATTGAATGACACACACGGCCATGTGGTCGGCGATCAGCTTTTGATTCAGGCGGGGCAACGAATCAGTGACTGCGTGCGGGAAATCGACACCGTTGCACGCTTTGGCGGCGATGAGTTTGTCGTCGTCCTGGGCGAACTCGATGTCGACCTGGACAAATCGATCACCGACGCCGGGATCATTGCTGAAAAAATCCGCACCGCGATTGCCCAACCCTATGTACTTGAAAAATCGTCGAAAAAAGCTGCCTCACAGACAGTAAACCACCGCTGCACGGCGAGTATCGGCGTCATCTTGTTCATGAACCACGATCAAAGCGAAGAAGAAGTCCTCAAGCTGGCGGATATCGCCATGTATCGAGCCAAGGACAAAGGGCGGGACGGCATTTACTTCTATGGCGTCGACAATTGAAAGGCAAGATCCGGTCAGGCTGCGAGACAAGCCCGCAGCGACCGTATCAAGGCATTCAAGCTGATTAGCGCTTGATGCGGGAAATCCTTGTCCCTTCGATGCTCAAGCTCGCCGATCAAACCCTGCTGGTCGAAAATGAAAGCATAGGCGTCATTCTTCAGGGTCGAGGTTGAGAGATTCTTGGCAATCCCCTCATTCACCGCGACCACAGTCGGGCCGACACCAAATTCCCAGCCTTTGGATTTATCCAGATATTTCACGGCCTTGTCGCTCATCAGAAAAACGACATAGCTATATGACTCGGCACCTGCCTGCCAACCCCAGGAAGCCGAAGCCGAGTTGTAATAGCCCTGGTTTTGCTGATTCTTCAGGAGCACGCCTTCACCGTAGCTACCGCCAAATACCAGTCCGGCCTTGAGGATATTGGGCGATGACTGCAGATTGGGTTGGTGCGGGAGCGCACGGAGAAACAATCGCATTTGGTCGAAAGTCAGGCGACAGCGCCCGGCTTCATGGCGAATTTCGTTTTTTTAGCTTTTTCACCCGAGGACATGACATGAAAAAACTCGCTGTTTTACTGATTGCCGTTGCCAGCCTTTTAACCGGCTGCGTGGTTTACGACACACCGTACCGGGATGGTGGCGGTCAACGCCAGAATCGCGATAACGGGCCAGCTCGGGGTGACCATGACCGCGATCGTGACGGTGTGCCCAATCAGCATGATCGACGCCCGAACGATCCCAGCCGTTATTGATCGAAACGAGGCAACAGGCCACACGGCACGTCACCGCAGCTGTTCACCACGCGGCACTCCTGAAACCCTGATCAAATGATGGCTGGATATTTGGAGGCGGGCATGGACAAAGCGGATATCGGCATCATTGGTCTCGGGGTGATGGGCGTTAACTTGGCACTCAACCTGAGTGACAAAGGTTTCAGCCTTAGCGTTTATAACCGCACTACGGCGGGCACTGCGCAATTTATCGCGACCCACGGCCCAGAG
>JAUYQT010000418.1 GCA_030697085.1 Azonexus sp.
AAAGGCCGATTTCCTCTTCGGTCTCGCGCAGCGCCGTGTGGATGGGTGACAGATCATCCACCTCGACCCGCCCACCGGGAAAACTGATCTGTCCGGCATGATCTCTCAAATGCGCTGTCCGTTGGGTAAGCAAGACGGTATGCCCGGTATCGCGCAAAACAATGGGAAATAACACGGCCGCCGAGGTCAAGGGCAAATTTTCGCCACCGGCTTCCTGCACAAAATCGCCTGCGGTGGGTTCGAGCAAAAGACTGGCCCGCAAGCGTTCAAGATCGAAACTCATGCTGCCGGAGAATCCTCCTCGATTTCAGCGTGGACCGCAGCAAGGGCATCCTGCAGAGTTTCTTCCGACAGGTGATTGATCGAAGTCGCCACCATATCAGCCGCCTCGACCGCACCCACCGGCAAGCGCTCGCTATCCAGACTGGCGATTAGCGCAGTTGCTGCCCCAACCACACGCAAAATCGATTGACGTTCACTCATCAGCATTTCCAGTTCACTGCGCAATAGCGCTATTTCTTGCTCACGTAGCGGCATTTCTCTCTCCTAAAATCGTTTTTTTAGCGTCATGGTATTGCCATCACGCTGCATATCCATGCGGTTGAGGAAACTCATGCCCAGTAACGCAATAGGCATTTCACTCTGGTGAATCACTGCATCGACATTGTGCAAGGTCACGTCACCAATTCGCACCGTATCGAGTTGAATCCTGCTAACCACAGCCTGGCCATTGGCCGTCTGGGTCATGCCTTTTTGGCCGCTATTGAAATCAAAGCCCATCCGACGTGCATCCGACGCACCCAGGGAAATCATCGTTGCGCCGGTATCGACCAGGAAACGAACCGATTGGCCATTAATGCTGCCATTCGTATAAAAATGACCACGCGCGTCCGCTGCCATAATGATTTTGCCGACAGAATCATTGGCCGCAACACCAATCGCATGCTGACCAACGCGCAACGGACGTTTTTTCCCGGCAATCTCGACAACCACCTGATCACCCTGTACCGAAATGACTTTTACCCCATCCAGTGATTGCCCCGTTGCCACCGACCGCGGTTCGCCACCGTTGACCATCAACAACGCCTTGCTTCCCATGACACCGGCCAAACCAACATCCTGAGCAGTTACGCCAGATGCAAGCAGGCAAAGCCCCAAGCCGAACAGCGTAAAATGATTTTTCATTTTTCTGCCAACTTAACTGCCATGCAACCTGTCGCCATCTTTCGCCACTCCCTTACTGAAGGTCCAGGCTATTTTGCCATATTCCTTGAACAGCAAGGGATCCCATGGACGCTGATCGCCATTGACCAAGGAGAAGCCGTACCAGCCACCGCGGACAATTTCTCCGGCCTCTGCTTCATGGGTGGGCCAATGAGTGTCAATGATCCACTCCTCTGGATAGAACCAGTCTGCGCACTGATCCGTGATGCTGTGGCAAAGGCCGTGCCGGTAATCGGGCATTGCCTGGGTGGTCAATTAATCAGCAAAGCACTGGGCGGCGAGGTCACGCGCAATCCGGTCAAGGAAATTGGCTGGAGCGATGCGGTCGGTGAAACGAATGCGATTGCCAAACACTGGTTAGGCAATCGCACCGGGCACACTGAAACTGTTTTTCAATGGCATGGTGAAACCTTCAGCCTTC
>JAUYQT010000428.1 GCA_030697085.1 Azonexus sp.
CAGGCTCAGCCCGAACGGTTTTGAATAAATCAGCGTTTCTTCAGGCGGTTTTTTTCTCTTCATGGACACTCAGGATGTCGCCGAGCAAATTCTTGCCACGCCCGGAAACCCCCCAGTACATCAGGTTTTTGTCATTGATGCGGGTTTCGATGACGCCCATGGCTTTCATCACCGTCAGTCGCTGGCTGACAAAGTCACGAGCCAGACCGGTGCGTTCGCAAATGGCAGCAAGATTGCCATAGACAAAATTTTCTTCAGCGAGAGCACGAAGAATTTCGACATCGTTATAGGAGAGCACTTCGCGGGGCTCGGGCGCAGCTTCGACCGGCTTGGGCGCTTCGGCTTTGGCGATCTGGGCGACGATCAGGTCATCTTTTTTCTGTTGCTTGAGATGACCGAGCTCACGTTTAAGCTGATCAAACTGACCACCCAAACGCTGCGCGACGTTTTCCAATAAGCGACGCGAAGCAACGACATAAATCAGGCAGAAGCCGGCAAAGGCAAAAAAATCCACCGGTTTGGTACGCGCCGCTTCCAGCAGCGTGCTGGAAATCATGTTGAGAAAGAGCGGCACGGTCAACGCGGCGACAATCCCTAAAACCGGGTATTTCAGCCAATCTCGTCGACTGGGCTCACCTTGCCGATCGGCCAAAAAATAATTGGCTGCCCCGCCGAGGATGCCGGCCAAGACAATAATCACCAAAATTAACAACATGTGCGTATCAAGCGCGCCAGATGGTGCGGTGACCTGGAAGGCCGTTTGCAAATCGTTAGACATTTGTCCCCCTTATTTTTATGTATTTTCCCATGACCATGAGACAAGCGCATAAAAAAGGCCTCACCAACATTTGCCGGTGAGGCCTTTTTTTGAGCGCTTTGTAACTTAACGCGGTAGCGTCGTGCTGCCCATCAGGAAATTATCCACCTCACGAGCACATTGACGCCCTTCGCGAATCGCCCAGACGACCAGCGACTGACCACGCCGCACGTCACCGGCGGCATAGACTTTGGCTACGTTGGTTGCATAGCAGCCTTCACCGTCAGTGCTTGCCTTGGCGTTACCACGCGGGTCTTTTTCCACTCCGAAGGCTTCGAGCAGACTGGCGACCGGGTTAGTAAAGCCCATCGCCAGGAAGACGAGATCGGCCGGCAGATCAAATTCAGAACCAGCAATTTCGACCATCTTGCCGTCCTTCCATTCAACCCGAACGGCCTTTAGTGCTTTGATATTGCCGTTACCATCATCAACCAGGGACTGGGTGGCCACCGCAAAATCACGGCTACAACCTTCGTCATGCGAAGATGAAGTACGCAGTTTGTACGGCCAGTAAGGCCAGGTCAGCGCCTTGTTCTCTTGCTCCGGCGGCATCGGCATCAGTTCAAACTGCGTGACCGAGGCGGCGCCATGGCGATTCGAGGTGCCGACACAATCCGAGCCGGTGTCACCGCCACCGATGACGATGACGTGCTTACCCTTGGCGTTGATCGGATTGGCTTTGCCGACGTGCACTTCCTTATTTTGCGGAATGAGGAATTCCAGCGCGGCGTAGACGCCCTTTAGCTCACGACCCGGCACCGGTAAATCACGCGGCACTTCAGAGCCGGCGGCGAGAATCACCGCATCGAATGCTGCGGTCAACTGTTCAGATGAGATAAATTCGCTTGCATCGTTATTGATACCGGCCGGCAATTCCTTGCTGCCCACGATAACCTTGGTCTTGAAGGTGACGCCCTCGGCTTCCATCTGGGCAACCCGGCGGTCAACCAGCGTTTTGGCCATTTTAAAATCAGGAATCCCGTAGGTCAGCAAACCGCCCAGGCGATCACTTTTCTCGAATACCGTGACGGTATGGCCCACCCGCGCCAATTGCTGCGCGGCAGCCAGACCCGCCGGGCCGGAGCCGACGATGGCGATCTTTTTGCCGGTGAGTGTCTTCGGCGGCTGTGGCACGACCCAACCGGACTCCCAGCCTTTATCAATAATAAAGTGTTCGATCGACTTGATACCAACCGGTGCTGCATTAATACCAAGCGTGCAGGCCGCTTCGCAAGGGGCCGGACAGATACGACCGGTGAAATCCGGAAAGTTATTGGTCGAATGCAGGACTTCCAGCGCCTGCTTCCAGTGACCGCGGTAAACCAGATCGTTCCAGTCAGGAATGATGTTATTGACCGGGCAGCCGTTATTGCAGAACGGTATACCGCAATCCATGCAACGCGCACCCTGGGTTTTGGCCTCGTCGTCTGACAGGGTATGAATGAATTCCTTGTAATTTTTCAGACGCTTCTCGACCGGCTCATAAGCCTCCGAGAGCCGCTCAAATTCCATGAAACCGGTTGGCTTACCCATTATGCAGCCTCCTTCTTTGCAGCAGCGGCCAGCTCGGTGAGCGCCCGCTTGTACTCATGCGGATAAATTTTGACAAATTTCTCGCGGTAAGCATCCCAATTGGCCAGGATATTTTTGGCAGTGGCGCTGCCCGTGAAGTCGGCGTGCTGGGTAATGAGATCCTTAAGCTGAACCTCATCGGCCATGTTGCGATGCAGCGGCTCACCCGCAGCATGGCGATTGGCCGGCAAGACCTTTTCCAACGCCACTTGCGCCAGATTGCAGCGCTGCTTGAAGCTGCCATCCTCGTCGAGCAAGTAAGCGATGCCACCGGACATACCCGCCGCAAAATTACGGCCGGTCATCCCGAGCACAACGACCGTACCACCGGTCATATATTCGCAACCGTGGTCGCCAACGCCTTCGACAACCGCCGTGCCACCTGAATTACGAACGCAGAAACGCTCGCCGCCAACACCCGCCAGGAAAGCCTGACCAGCGATGGCGCCGTACATG
>JAUYQT010000435.1 GCA_030697085.1 Azonexus sp.
CGAGCCTGGCCGCGGCGTCGGTAGCCTGTTGCAAACTGGCGAGGGCACTTTTGTCATCAGCAGTGTAGGGCAAGTAAATGCGCTTGGCGTTGGGGGCTATGCGCAGGAGCCACCGTAGACGCAAGTCGTCACCCGTAGGCAGACGGATTCCGGTGATGTGGCCGCCTGGACGCCGCAGGTTGGTGACGATGCCAGCGCCCACAGGATCGTTGACCGGGGCGAAGACGACCGGCGGCTGGCTGCGTTCATCGGTCAAGCGCTTGACGATTTGCGTGGCGGGGGTGCTGGCAACGAAGAACAGGTCGGGACTCTTCTTCAGGTATTCGCGGATCACGCTCTCGAGGTGATCGACGGCACCTAGAGGCCCCGTCGGCAGATAGACTACCTCGATACCTTCCCGATAGCCCAGCTCGGCCATGGCTTCCTGGAAGCCGGACACTGTTTCGTTATCCACCGCCGTCAGTTGCGCCACGGCGATACGGCGCGGACCGACCACTTTTTGCCCCAAGGCTTCTTGCCACAACAACATCGCGGCGACTGCAAGAAGCGCTAACGGGAACACAAGCCATCGGAGCGTTCTCATGCTCATCAAATAATTGCTCCAAACACCATCATCGCTTCCGGACGCTCAGGACGGAAACCACCCATCCCTGCGTCGTTTCCCCTCGATTTGTTGTGACTGTGGCAATGATTCGCTCATGGCTTGATTCCTACCGCCTGGCAGTAATCGAACTGCCTTATAACTATATTTTCGTCATACTAGACAACTTATTCGGCAAAGTCACGCGGTTACTTTCTTATGCAAGCTTGCCAGGATCGGCAAGCCGCAAAAGCGTACAACGATGTCGGGAAGATAGCGAAAATTCGGAAACAGCTGGGTTGGCCGAGGCATGGGCGGCCGATGATGGCATTTCCGTGACGTCCGGTCTGCCCTTGGAAGGGGACATATTCTATTGGGAAATCAAATGTCTCTTTCGGGCACCCTGCTGCCGGACAGCCTGAAAACTTGAACGGCAGCAAATCGGCGTAAAGCTGACTTTGTTCGGGGTGACGATCGCGATTCAGTCTCAGCGGCGGGTTCGGGCAGAAACAGGCCTGCTGACAAATGCATAGCCAGCGGCCGGTCCACTCCGTTTGCCGTCTCTCAACCTCGATTTGGCTGGGCGGCTCTTGGGTGCCCAAAGCTGCCGTAGTGGTTTTCCGATAGCGGCCAGTCACCCGAACCCGGTTTTTTCGAACTGGACTGCCACAAAGCTGCCGTTGGCGACCTCACCCTACCGGCCAGGAGCGGCCGGTCAGCCTCTCTCAGTCACGGTCATTCGAGCGGCAGCTCCACTCCGAAACCAGCCAGATGACCTACTTCGGGACGTCGGCCTTTGTTGCCGTTGTGGTCAGGCAGCGGGAGTCTCAACCAGCCCCAGCTCAATCAGCTTATTTTCGTAGGTATTCCGGTCCAGCGGGCAGTCGATCAGGCGGTCGAAATCTCCACGAGTAAGCTTGACCTGTCGGGCCATACAACCCAGCAAGCTAT
>JAUYQT010000451.1 GCA_030697085.1 Azonexus sp.
GACCGAATCCCGATCTTGCCGTTCGATCCAGCGCCTTTCTAGATCTCATTCAGCATGACGGGACGCTTCTACAGCTGGAAGATCGATATTTCGGCCATGTGCGCCGACTCAAGCAGGCTGATGTCGTCAAATTTCTTGGTGAAATCGAATCGACGCTGCCCAGGCTACGCAAATTTTTCCAGGCGGCTGAAAGTGTCACCGGTATTGACTGGCGACTCATTGCCTCGGTGGCTTATCACGAGTCGCATTGGGATGCAAATGCGACCAGCCCGACCAATGTCCGCGGCATCATGATGCTCACTGAAGAAACTGCCGACCGGCTCAAGGTGAGCAATCGGCTTGACCCTGGCGAAAGCATCATGGCCGGAGCACGCTACCTGAATATTCTGAAGGATCTGCAGGCCGATGATGTCAAGGAACCGGACCGAACCTGGCTGGCGCTGGCTGCTTACAACATTGGCCCGGGTCACTTCAATGCCGCCCGAACCATAGCCAAACAGCTCAAGAGCGACCCCGGCACCTGGTACGAAATGAAACGAATCTTGCCGCTACTCGCCCAACCAAGATATTACGAACGCCTGAAATCAGGCCGGGCGCGTGGTGGTGAAGCGGTTATTTTGGTCGAAAATATTCGCAGTTACTTTGATATTCTCGTCCGCCACGAACCGCCCTATCAACCGCTCTCATCCCGGATGGAAAGAATGGTTGGCACCCAGGGCGGGGACTCCGGGCCACGACTTAAGCGCTGAGTTTTTCCAAGCCACCCATGTACGGACGCAATGCCGCCGGCACGGTGACGCTGCCATCGGCATTCTGGAAGTTTTCCAGAATCGCCACCAGCGTACGGCCCACTGCCAGGCCTGAGCCGTTCAGCGTATGCACCAGTTCATTTTTGTTCTTGTCATTGCGGAAACGTGTCTGCATGCGACGCGCCTGAAAAGCACCAAAATTTGAGCAGGAGGAAATTTCACGATAGGTATTCTGAGCGGGCAACCAGACTTCAAGGTCGTAGGTTTTGGTGGCAGAAAAACCCATATCGCCAGAGCACAAAAGCATACGGCGATAAGGCAGTTCCAATCTTTCGAGAATGATTTCTGCCTGACGCGTCAGTTCTTCATGCGCCTCGGTCGATTTTTCCGGGTGCACAATCTGCACCAACTCCACCTTGTCGAATTGATGCTGGCGGATCATGCCGCGCACATCGCGCCCGCCCGAACCGGCCTCGGAACGAAAACACGGTGTATGGCTGACGAACTTCAACGGTAACGCTTCGGCCGCCAGAATTTCATCACGGACGATATTGGTTACTGGTACTTCAGCGGTGGGAATCAGGTAAAG
>JAUYQT010000455.1 GCA_030697085.1 Azonexus sp.
CATAATGCGATCGAGGTTTATGTCCATCGCCTGCGCAAAAAGCTGGAGTTGGGCGGCGTAAAAATCGCGACTGTGCGCGGCTTGGGTTATTGCCTTGAACGACCGCAAGGAGACTAATGCCTCGTCTCCCGGGCATGAAACCGAGCGCTCGTTGTTTGGCGAGATTCTTGACTGGATGTTGGCGCCATTGCTTTTTGTCTGGCCGCTGAGCATTGCTTTTACGCATTATTTTGCCAATAACGTGGCAAATTTTCCCTATGACCAGGCGTTGCGCGAGCATGTCTCGGCAATTGCCCGTCAAGTCAAATTGGTGAACGGCAAGCCGGTTCTCACGTTGCCGTCATCGGCCCGGGCGCTGCTCCGTGCCGATGAAACCGACAGTGTTTACTTTCATGTGGTGACCCGAGACGGTAAGTACCTTGCAGGGGACAAGGAGCTCCCAATTCAGACCAAGTTTGCGGACAATGAGATTGTTCCCGGCGAACTTTATCTTCGTGACGCTGAATTCAATGGCCAGGATTTGCGTTTCGCTTATACATTTCTGGCTGATGCACAGATGCCAAAAGAGCGCTGGGTGATTGTTGAAGTTGCCGAGACGACGGAAAAACGTAACCAATTGGCCAATAAAATCGTTGCCAGCGTTATTTTGCCGCAATTCATCATCATTCCATTGGCGGTCATGCTGGTCTGGTTCGGTTTATCGCGTGGCTTGCGTCCGCTAACCCGCTTGCGTAAAACGATTGAGGCTCGTGATCCGGCAGACCTTTCACCGATTGCCACCCGGCGTGTGCCAGAGGAGCTTGAGCCGCTGGTCGAGGCCTTTAACGAAATGCTTGAGCGGATGAAGAAAAACGTCGAGGCGCAACAGCGTTTCGTCGCCGATGCCGCGCATCAAATGCGCACTCCGTTGACAGGGCTGAAAACTCAGGCGCAGTTCGCCATGCGTGAATCCGACCCCGAATCACTGCGCCATGCCTTGCGCCAGATTGCCATGGGCGTCGACCGCGCCGGGCGCCTGGTCAATCAGTTGTTGACCCTGGCGCGAACGGAGGCGGTTGAATCGGCGCAGCAACGTCATGAGCCGCTTGATCTCGGGGTGTTGATGCGCGAGGTGATCGAAGACTGGGTTGTGTTGTCGCTTGAGAAGGAGATTGATCTAGGCTACGAGTCCGAGGGGGCTGCGATGATCAGTGGCAATGCCTTTCTCTTGCGCGAGTTAGCCAAAAACCTGCTCGACAACGCTTTACGTTACACGCCATCCGGTGGTCATGTGACTTGTCGAATACTGACTAATCGTGATGTGGTGATTCTGGAGGTTGAGGATAACGGTATTGGTATCACCGAAGCGCAGTCCGAGCTGGTCTTTGAGCGGTTCTACCGCGCCGAAGACTCGGCGACCGAAGGAAGCGGACTGGGGCTGGCAATTGTCCAGGAAATCGCCATGCAGCACGACGCCAAAGCCACTTTGCGACCGAATCCCGGCGGGCGGGGCGCCGTTGCACGTGTTGTCTTCGCCGTCTGGTGTCCGCCACCACCGCCACTTCCTGTGCCGGATGACTTCTCCGAGCTTTATCGTCAGTCTCCTCCGCTCGGGCCTTGATCTCATTCTTACGGAAAAACAGGATTGATGCTCTTTTTAGTTGCGAAGCGCGGATGATGTGGCTATAATGCGCCCTCGTTTTGGCCAATTAGCTCAGTTGGTAGAGCAGCGGATTGAAAATCCGCGTGTCCGTGGTTCGATTCCGCGATTGGCCACCAAGGATTCAAGTAATTAGCCCATTCCCCGGAGTGGGCTTTTTGCTTTACGGCTTGTTGTCAGCACTTCGCGAGCAGCGCCGGTCCATGTGACTATTTTTGCTAAAGGATTTGAGATGCATACCGTTACGGTTCTCCAACACCTGAAGAAGCACGGACAGCTACTTGACTCGGAAATTGCCGCAGCAATCGGGATTCCGCTTGAGCAGGTCCGCATCTCCCTGATGGAGCTCTCGGCTCAGGGTGAAATATCAAAATGCAGTGTGACGACGTTTAAGGATGGCAAGTCGATCGAGGGGATTCAGTGTCGGATTGCCGGTTATGCTCCGCCTGCCGCGCCGGGCAGAAAGCCTGCCGCCAAAGTGCCGCCTAACGGTGGTCAATAGCTAATTGCCCTGATGGGCTTTTGCTGACCGTTCTGCTTTACTGGTTTTGCCAGCAACCAGGCATGTGTCTGGTTGCTTCGCGGTGGTGTTTGTGACAAGCGGCGTTAGCGATAGAGCATGAGTGCGGCTGTCTTTTCATGCCAATCCCGTTCGTCAGCCAATGTCAATTCATCAAGCTCATTTGCCTCGCTGTGCGTGGCGTCAACCCAGTCGCGCAGATGTGTTGAGCCGTTGATCAAATCGATGGCCAGGCGATCGTGTTCGTATTCATAAGCGAAGTCACGCCATAGGGCGTAATCGGGGTAAAGCCGGCGGATGGCTTTGAAGGCTAGTGCCTGCAGGCGCCAGGGGCGGAAGCTGTGGTGGCCGTAACTGGCCTCCTCGCTGTGGATTTGCAGGCCGTTGCAGAGTTTGCCGGCGTGTTTGTGGAAGGTTGGCTCAAACCAGATTTCACGCAATTTGCAGCCGGCTAGCCAGTGTGGCGCGAATGCCTGCATTTCAGCGAGTACGGCGCGGGCATTTATGTCCGGTGCGCCAAATAGCTCGAGCGGACGGGTTGTGCCGCGCCCCTCGCTTAAGTTTGTACCTTCGAGCATGACGGTGCCGGCGTAGGCGCGGGCCATCGACAGGTTGGGTGCATTCGGGCTGGGGTTGATCCAGTTTCGTTCGCTCAGGGGCCAGCCGTAGCCCGGGGCGGCATCGGGTTGCCAGCCTTGCATGGTGATGACGTGGCAGTCGACATCAAGTTTCAGGGTGGCAATGAACCAGTGCGCCAGTTCGCCCATGGTGAGACCGTGGCGCATTGGCATGGCGCCGGCGCCAACGAAGCTTTCCCAGCCGTCACGCAGGCTTAAACCCTCGACGGGGCGGCCGGCGGGGTTCGGGCGATCCAGCACCCAGACTGATTTGCCGTGTTTGGCAGCGGCCTCCAGAACGTAGCGCAGCGTGGTGATAAAGGTATAAATGCGGCAGCCGAGATCCTGTAAATCGACGAGTAGCACGTCGAAGGTCTCCATCATGGCCGAGCTTGGGCGGCGGACTTCGCCATACAAACTGAAGACTGGGATGCCGTGCTCCGGATCGAGGAAGTCTGGTGATTCGACCATGTTGTCCTGCTTGTCACCGCGCAGGCCGTGTTGTGGGCCGAAGGCGGCGCTCAGCTTGATATCCGGCAGGCTGGCAAGGGCGTCGAGCGAGTGGGTGAGGTCGGCGGTGACTGAGGCCGGGTGGGCAAGGAGCGCAATGCGGCGACCGGCCAGCGGACGGCGTAGCTCGGGGTCGGCGATCAGGCGGTCAATGCCGAACTGGATGGGTTGTTGGCTCATGGCGGTGTGGTATTCAAGGTCAGGGTGAAGCTCTGACGGTGGTGGAAATCAGCTTGTGCTGTGCAATGTCGTAGCGCCCAGTAGCTTTTGCTGCCATCGGCGGTTTCGATGATGGCGCTTAGTCCGATCAGGAGTGATGGGCCGGCCGGTAACAGACTTTTATCAAGCCGGGCATCGAGCACGATTTGGTCGTTCAGGCAGTGCAGGCTGATTTGCGGGTGAGTCGGCGGCAAGAATTCAGTGTCGCGTTGCCGATAGTCAGTGAAGCGATAGGCTGCCCACTGGCTGGAGGGGGAAAAATTGAATTCCCGGTATTCTGGTCGGTTGACCGCAGCAATGAAGGCTTCGCAGCAGGTGTGTTGCCAGAGGTTGTCGGTAGCCCCTGGCGAACGCTTGGGGGGCAGGATGAGATCCCGTGGCTGGGCAAAGATGCGGTATTGCAGTGTTAGTTGGCCGTCGGCCATGAGTGCCGCGCGGACCTCAATGCGGCTAGCTGCCGGGCAGAGGGCTGCTGGATGGCAGTGCAGAACTTGGTCGGGTGCAGCGGCGATTTGCGGCGGGGGGGTCATGTGGCGCGTACTTTACCTGCTTGGACTGGGGATTGTTGCGGTCAACGAGAAAAAAGCGGGAAAAATGCAGTTAAAAAGCCCGTAAAAGGGTGGTCAGTTCTTGGTTGGCCTTGGGATTTGGGGTAATTTACCGGCTTTGCGGCGTTGTCTTCAGGGAGAATAAATGACACCACTACGTATTAATCTCGAGCAGGAAGAGATTCCCACCCACTGGTATAACGTTGTTGCTGATATGCCAAACCCACCGGCGCCGCCGCTGGGTCGCGACGGTCTGCCGGTGTCGCCGGAAGCGATGGGCGCCATTTTCCCCGGGCCGATCCTGGAACAGGAAATGTCAGCTGAGCGCTGGATTGCAATTCCCGAAGAAGTTCGTCAAATTTACGCCCAATGGCGTCCTGCCCCTTTATGTCGGGCGCTTGGCCTGGAGCGGGCGCTTGGGACGCCGGCCAAGATTTTTTTCAAATATGAAGGTGGTTCGCCAGCTGGTTCGCACAAGCCGAACTCGGCTGTGCCGCAAGCCTATTTCAATAAGCTGGCCGGTACTAAGCGGCTGACGACGGAAACCGGTGCTGGTCAATGGGGTTCGTCAATTGCTTATGCCGGGCAGATGTTCGGTTTGCCCGTGCGCGTTTTTATGGTTAACGTCAGCTACCAGCAGAAGCCGTTTCGTCGCTCGATGATGCAAACCTGGGGGGCTGAAGTTTTCGCCAGCCCGACCAGTCTGACCAATGCGGGTCGCACCGCGCTGGCTGCCGATCCGAATAGCCAGGGATCGCTCGGGCTGGCTATTTCCGAAGCTGTTGAGGAGGCTGCGGCTGATGCGGGCACCTGCTATACGCTTGGTTCGGTGCTTAATCACGTATTGCTCCATCAGACAGTAATCGGTCTTGAGGCCAAGAAGCAGTTCGATAAAATCGGTTTGTACCCGGACATAATTTTTGGCCCGTGTGGTGGCGGCTCCAGCTTTGGCGGTATCGCCTTCCCCTTTCTTGCCGACAAGGCAGCCGGTGACAAGCTGGCGACTAATCTACGCTGCGTTGCCGTTGAGCCAACCTCCTGCCCTACCTTGACCAAAGGTACCTATGCCTATGATTACGGCGATGTTTCGGGATATACCCCGATCATGCGCATGTACACGCTTGGGCATGATTTCATGCCACCGGGCATTCATGCCGGAGGCTTGCGCTATCACGGTGACTCGCCGCTGGTTTCTCAATTACTGCATGAAGGCAAACTCGAGGCGATCGCCGTACCGCAGGTTGCAACCTTCGAAGCCGGTGTTCAGTTCGCCCGGGCCGAGGGCATTATTCCCGCACCGGAGTCCTGCCATGCTATTCGCGCGGCCATTGACGAAGCGCTGCGCTGCAAGGTGACCGGCGAAGCAAAAACCATTCTGTTTTGCCTGACTGGCCATGGTCATTTCGACATGGCCTCTTACGACAAATATTTCTCTGGTCAGCTCGAGGATTTCGACTATCCCGATGCGGCGATTGCCGAATCGCTCAAGCGCTTGCCGAAAGTGGGCTAAGCCCGTGAAAGCCCTCGTTTTTTTGCTAGTACTCGCCAATATGCTGTTCTACGCATTTAGCGAGGGTTATTTCGGTCAGCCGGAGAATCCCGATGGCGGGCGTCTGGAGAAGCAGGTTCAGCCCGATCGCATGCGTATCGTTTCGCGTGGCGAGCAGCCCATCGTGCCAGCGAAAGCCTCTGAAGCCGTCCAGCCGGCCGAGCCCGTTTTGCCTAAAGAAAGCAAACCAGAGCCGGTCAGTAAAATTGAGGCGGTCACCCAGATTTGTCTAGCCTGGGCAAACCTCTCCTCGGTAGAGGCCGACCGTCTCAGCGAAATATTCGCTAGCCAGTTTACTGACTTCAAGCTGGTTCGGCGCCAGGCCGGAGGCGAGGCCAATGGTTGGTGGGTTTATATCTCGGCGCTGCCCGGCAAGGCCGAGGTGGAGAAAAAAGCCAGCGAGCTACGGCAGTTTGGCGTGACTGATTATTTTGTTATCCCCGATGGCCCCAATCGATTTGCCATTTCACTCGGCGTTTTTACCAGCGAGAAGCGCGGCCAGGAAAGATTGGCTGAGGTTAAGGAAAAAGGCGTTCGCTCGGCCCGTCTGGCACCACGCCCAGGCAAGGACGGTACGGTCAGCTTGCAGGCGATCGGGCCGGCAGAGCCCAAAGCAACTTTGCTTGAAGCCGTCGGCAAGGTGTTGCCGAAAATGGTTCTAGAGCCCTGCAAATGAGCGCCTATATTGTCGGTTTGACCGGTGGCATCGGCAGCGGCAAAAGTACGGTGGCCGATCTCTTCGTTGAAAAAGGTGCGGTGTTGGTCGATGCCGATGCCATCGCTCATGAATTAACCCGGCCCCATGGCGTCGCCATGCCATCGGTGATTGCCGAGTTTGGGCCGGTGGCCCTCGACGCCTATGGTGCATTGGATCGGACGGCAATGCGTCAGTTGGTTTTTGCCGAACCGGGAGCAAGAATCAGGCTGGAAAATATTCTGCATCCACTGATTCGTCAGATATCGACCGAACGCTGTCAGACAGCCCAGTCGCCATACGCCATTCTTGCTGTTCCCTTGTTGATTGAGTCGGAGGGGTACCGCCAGCGTTGCGACAGAGTAGTTGCAGTCGACTGCCCGGAACAGCTGCAAATCGAGCGCGTTATTGCACGTAATGGCCTCTCCGTTGGTGAGGTGAGGGCGATCATGGCGGCCCAGGCGACGCGAGCCCAGCGCCTGGCTGTGGCAAATGATGTCATCATTAATGATGCTGATTTGGCGAACTTGGCTTGGCAGGTAAATACATTGCATGAAAAGTATCTTCAGCTTTCAGCCGAAAAACCTAATGCAAGCTGTTGAGATTTGCATGCAAATAGCTCAAAATTAAAACAATTTTCTGTTTCCTCGGACACGCCTGCGTGATTACTTATGAATACCCGTTTAACGAGCGCATTCGCACATTGTTGCGCCTCGAAGACTTGTTCGAAAAGACGGCGTATTTCGCGCAGAGCGAAGGTCAGCTAGAACACCACACGGCGCTCGTTACCCTGTTTGAGATCCTGGAGGTGGCCGGTCGCGCTGACCTTAAAATGGATCTGATACAGGAGCTTGAACGCCAGCGCCAGACTTTGCTGGCTTATCGTAATAATCCCGATATTTCCGAAGAAGCACTTTCCGGTGCGTTGTATGAAATCGAGCAGTCATCCGCTTCCTTGCTCGCAATGACCGGCAAAATGGGCCAATATCTGCGTGATAATGATTGGCTGATGGGTATCAAAAGTCGGGCGGCGATTCCCGGTGGCGTCTGCGAATTTGATTTGCCCTCTTACCATTGGTGGCTGCACCGAGCGCCCGAAGCGCGGAGTGAGGAGCTACTGGGCTGGACCCGGCCGCTAGTACCGCTGCGCGACGCGGCCGCCATCGTTCTGCGTTTGCTGCGTTCAAGTGGGCAGCGAAAGAGCTATGCCGCGGCGAATGGTCAGTTTCAACTCAATCTTGGCGGCACGGCGGCTCAGATGGTGCGCGTGATGGTTAATCCTGACGACCCGGCGATTCCCGAGGTCAGCGCCAACAAGTATTTTCTGAATATTCGATTTACCAAGCCGCCAACAGGCGAAATCAAGGCACGTGGTTGTGAGCGCGATGTTGATTTCGACCTCACTTTTTGCAATCTATAAGTCCGTCTTTCGACATACTACGGCACCTCAAATATTGCCCTAAAATGCGGTTTTTAAAGGCTTATTTGTCTTTCTAGGTCTCACCCTATATCATCCTATCAACCTATTTATATGTAGCCTATTGCGTGGCTACAAAGATTGTGTGTAGCTGGGATGGTGAGAGGGTATGGGAAAGATAACCAATGTTGAGCTTTTGTCTTGGATCAAGGCCAAGCAACCAGTAGCCAAGGCTGATGGCCTTGGTTTGACCTTTACGCTTTCAGCATCCGGCAAAGCCTCTTGGGTTCTTCGGTATCGCCATGGCGGGAAGGCTAGAGAAAAAACCTTGGGTGGCTATCCTGAGCTATCACTGGCAGAAGCTCGTAAGCTTACGATGGCGGACAGGGCGAAGATTCAGCAAGGGGCCGATGTTGCTGCGGAGAAGCAAAAGGTAAAGCGGGACGTTGCTTCTGCATGGACATTCCGGAATCTTGCAGAGGACCACCTGAAGAAGGCTGAAGGCAGGCTCGCTAAGACAACTCTGGAGGGACGACGCCAGCAATTACGTGATTATGTTTTTCCGTTGGTGGGCAACCGTCCAGCAAGAAGCATTGAGCCGCATGAATTGGCCACTATTGCCGAAAGAGTGATGACGAAATCCTCTAATGTTGCACGGTTGGTGCTGGTGGCTATTCGTGCCGTATATGCCCACGGTGTCGCCAAAAACGCTGTAGATCATGATCCTTGTGTCAGTTTGCGAGCCAATGCAATTCTTGGTGCTCGACCCGCACGTAGGCAACGGCTGCAACTTACTGATGGCGAGCTACGGGTCTTGCTTACCTCCTCTTCGGAAATGGGCGTTGCAAATGGTCTGATGGTCAAGATTCTCTTGGCCACAGCCACCCGCATTGGAGAATTGGTTAATGCTCGATGGGAGCACGTTGATTTTCAACGCAGGGAGTGGGTGATTCCGCCCGAGAACTCAAAAAATAAAAAGCAATTTGTTATCCCGCTAAGTGATCTTGCCTGCTTGTGGTTTGTGGAGCTGAAGGAGATTTCTTTTGGGTCCGCATACGTCCTGCCCATACGCCAAAAAAAGAAATCTTTTGATGATGCCCCTATGGAACCCGTTACCTTAAATGCGGCGATCAACAAGTTTTGCAAAAAGGTGGGAGAGGAACAGTGCAGGCGTTTTACTCCCCATGATCTCCGCTCGACAGCCAGAAGCTATTTCGGGGCGCTTGGGGTAGATTTCCTGATTGCCGAGCGTTGCCTGAATCACACGCTTAGTGCGCTGGCCGAAATCTACGATAAGCACGACTACATTGACGAGCGGCGGCTGGCGCTAGAGAAATGGTCTGCTTTGCTTGGCCAGCTAAGTTTTGGGAAAAATGAACATCCGCCCGTTCTTTCGGTGTGTTCTACAGTTGAGGATGGGGTATGACGAAGCAGCATGATTTACCCAAGTTGTATTCTGATCTGGGCGAGCTATCTGGTCGCTGGGGGCTTCCTATCAGAGTGCTGTTGGCGCATGCCTCTGCGGGTCGTTTAGTTGTTTATCTTCCTCATTTTGGATACCAGCAAAAGCCCGTAACTGGCGGAGAGAATGCTGTACCCGAGGATGAAATGTCTGTGGAGGAAATTGACCCTGTATGGGCCGTTAGGCTTGATTCGGAGGCGCTGTCATGTGTGGCTGCTTATGGTGAGGCTTCCATTGAGTCTGGGTATCGGTGCGAGGTGACAGGCAAGACGGTTGTTACATTTGATGTCCCGAGACGCGTTGCTCCAACTGATTTGGTTGTTGCGGCTGAGGAGGTGTCGCGCCATGAGGTTAGCGGTACTGTTGTGGCAACAATAAGTGAGACCAAGGAAGCTGCCTTGTTGAAGCAGATGGCTCTCCTCGCCATGCTCATTGCCCACAAGTGCTCAGGGTATAAATGGGGCGACAAGTGCAATGCAAAAAAGATCGCCGACGATACTGACTCCCTTCTCAGGAATATCGCAATAGAAGCGCCAGACTCAGCAATTGCGCTGGCTGTCAGTGATCGGCCCAAAGGATCCACTTGGTGATCGGCATATAGGATCCAGGTCATGATCGGCGTAATGGAGCCAGTCTGTGATCGGCATATAGGATCCACCTGCTGATCGGCGGAT
>JAUYQT010000461.1 GCA_030697085.1 Azonexus sp.
TGTCGAGTGTTATATCGGCAACGGTGTCGTGCTCGATATTCATCATCTGCTAGCGGAAATTGCCGAGTTGGAAAAGGGCGGTATCGAGGTTCGTTCGCGCCTTAAAATCAGCCCGGGCTGCCCGATTATTCTGCCGTATCACTCTGCTATCGACCGTGCCCGCGAAGATGCCAAAGCGGGCGACCAGAAGATTGGTACGACTGGTAAAGGGATTGGTCCGACTTACGAGGATAAGGTTTCGCGCCGTGGTTTGCGCGTTTATGATCTTTTCAATCCGGTGCGTTTCGCTGAGAAGCTGAAGGAGGTTCTCGAGTATCACAACTTTGTGTTGACCCAGTATTTCAAGGCGCCAGCGGTTGATTATCAGGCCGTGCTTGATCAGGCGATGGTGGATGCCGAGCAGATCCGGCCAATGGTCACGGATGTTTCCGCTGCACTCTATGCTGCCAACAAGGCTGGTCATAACATGCTGTTTGAAGGGGCGCAAGGGACGTTGCTTGATATTGATCATGGCACCTACCCGTTTGTAACTTCCTCGAACTGTGTCGCTGGTCAGGCCTCTGCTGGTGCGGGTGTTGGCCCGGGCATGTTGCATTATGTGCTGGGTATTACCAAGGCTTACTGTACCCGTGTTGGTGGTGGACCATTCCCGAGTGAGCTGGATATTGAAACTGAAGGTGTACCGGGCTACCAGATGTCGCAAGTCGGCCGCGAGTTCGGTACGGTGACCGGTCGCAAGCGTCGCTGTGGCTGGTTTGATGCTGCAGCTTTGCGTCGTTCCGGTCGCATCAATGGCTTAACGGGTTTGTGTATCACCAAGCTCGATGTGCTGGATGGTCTGAAAGAATTGAATATTTGCACGGGCTACACGCTGGATGGGAAAGTTATTGATCTGCTGCCAATTGGCGCTGATGAAGTTGCCCGTTGCGTGCCGATTTACGAAACGATGCCGGGCTGGAGCGATACGACCGTCGGTGCCAAGCGTTGGGAAGACCTGCCGGCGAATGCCCAGGCCTATCTGAATCGTCTGGAAGTGTTGTGCGAGGTGCCGATAGCCATTGTGTCGACGGGCCCGGAACGTGACGAAACGATTTTGAAGCAGCATCCTTTCAATCAATAATCCTTGTCAGATTGCTGTGTATTTGTGCCCAAGGCCCCGTGGCCGATGGGCTGCGGTCAACGGGCTTTTTAGCCCGTTTTCTGTTATTGGCGAGGCGGCATCACCGATTGCCATTCTTCGTTGCAATAGCGTACGTAGGGGTAATACTGCCCGGATGAGCCGCAGTAGAACCAGGTTCCGGATGCAGGTGGTGCTTGAACCAGTTGTGGCGGTGGTAGGTAGGCCGGGGCCGTGTAAACTGGGGGTCTGTTCGCCTGGTTATAGGCTGCAGCGCCGATGACTAATCCGGTAATTGCCAGTATTGCCGCCGGTCCTGCCCAGTTTGAGCTGTGGCTACGTCCATGATCATGTCTGTGGTGATTGCGATAGCCGTCAGCTTGAGCGATTTCCGCGGCGCCCAGTGCAAGGCTGCTGGCAAGAAAGAGGGCGGTTATTTTTTTCATGACTTGGCTCACAATGGTTTAATTTATGAAACCAATTAACGCGTCAGTTTTGCGATGGACGACCGACTGTTTGTACGTAAGTGTTAAAAATTGTTGCTGGAGGATGCTGGCGATATGCTGTGAGACAATCGTCCTCATCGCAAAAAACCATGTGTTTGCCAGTTGGTTCGCTAGTTGTAGAAAATCCGAGGCAGAAATGAAAAAAGGCCTTGTTTTAACAAGGCCTTCTATCAAAATCGCTGGTGCCCAGGAAGGGACTCGAACCCCCACGGAGTTACCCGCTAGTACCTGAAACTAGTGCGTCTACCAATTCCGCCACCTGGGCACAGGTGCGAAGAGCCGCCATTATAGAGAAAGAAAAAGAGATGTCAATTAAAAAGCTTTCAAAAATTCGTCGGGCTGATCCGTTCTTTGAACGGGAGTCTGTGCGCTATGAATTTCCGCTGCCGTCGCGTGAGTATGTGACGCAGATTCTGACGGATGAAGCACGGCCGCTGAGCTTTATCGAGCTGGTTGAGTTGCTCGATATTGCCGAGACTGAACAAGAGATGTTCCAGCGCCGATTGGGTGCGATGGAGCGAGAAGGCCAGTTGTTGCGTAATCGCAAGGGGACTTACATCTTGCCGGAGCGGGCCAGTCTGACGGCGGGCAAGATTCAGGGGCATCAGGATGGCTATGGTTTTCTGATTCCAGATGACGGTAATCCCGATATTTTTCTGGCCCAGCATCAAATGGCCAAAGTGCTGCACGGCGACCGTGCTTTGGTGCGGGTTATGGGCGTTGACCGCAAGGGGCGACCTGAGGGCAGTATTGTTGAGGTGACCGAGCGGGCTAATAGCCGAGTGGTCGGTCGGGTGCTGGTTGAGCATGGTCTGGTTTTTGTGGTGCCGGAAAATCGCCGTATCGCCCAGGATATTTTGGTGCCGCCAGAGAAGAAGGCGAAGATCAAGCCGGAATCCGGCATGGTGGTGATGGTCGATATCATCGAGCAGCCGAGCAAGTTTTCAAAGCCGATCGGGCGGATTACCGAGGTGTTGGGGAATTACGCCGATCCGGGCATGGAAATCGAGATTGCATTGCGTAAGCACGATCTGCCTTTCGAATTTTCCAAGGCGGTGCTGGACGAAAACAAGGCGCTGCCTGACAAGGTAAGAAAGGCTGATCTGGCCGGGCGCGAGGATTTGCGTGAACTACCGTTGGTGACTATCGATGGCGAAACGGCGCGTGATTTCGATGACGCGGTGTTCTGCGAAAAGAACGGGCGTGGCTGGCGCCTGGTGGTGGCGATTGCCGATGTGTCGCATTACGTCAAGCCTGGAATGGCGCTCGATAAAGAGGCGATGGAACGCGGCAATTCAGTTTATTTCCCGCGGCGGGTGATCCCGATGTTGCCGGAGAAATTGTCGAATGGCATCTGTTCGCTGAATCCTGATGTTGAACGCATGGCGATGGTTTGCGACATGGAGATTAGCGCGGCCGGCAAGATTGGCAAATACCGCTTTTATCCGGCGGTGTTTCGTTCAAAGGCCCGACTGACTTATAACCTCGTGTGGTCATGGTTGTCGGGCGAAGTGCAGCCGGAGGGTGATATTCATCTGGCGCTCCAGCCACATATCAAAAATCTCTACAAACTTTTCCAGGCGCTGCATAAGGCTCGGGCGCAGCGTGGGGCAATTGATTTTGAGACGACCGAAACGCAGATGCTTTTCAACGAACAGGGCAAGATCGAGAACATCGTGCCAGTCGTACGCAATGATGCGCACCGGGTGATCGAGGAATGCATGCTGGCCGCCAACGTTTGCGCCTCCGATTTTCTCGCCGCGCACAAGCAGGAATGCCTTTATCGCATTCACGCCGCGCCGGGTGACGAAAAACTGAAGAACTTGCGCAGTTTTCTCGGTGAATTCGGCCTTGCCTTGGGTGGCGGTGATGATCCGTGCGCCAAGGATTACGCGGTGCTGCTTGAAAAGGTAAAGTTGCGTCCGGATTTTCAACTGCTGCAAACCGTGATGTTGCGCTCTTTGCGGCAGGCGATGTACAGCCCGGATAACGTTGGCCATTTCGGCCTCGCCTACGAGCATTACACCCACTTTACTTCGCCGATTCGGCGCTATCCGGATTTGCTTGTGCATCGGGCAATCAAGGCAGTGCTGGCGGGTGAGAAATACACGCCGGTGGGTAGTTGGGATGATATCGGTTTGCATTGTTCGGGTACCGAACGGCGGGCTGACGAGGCAACGCGTGATGTTGAGAACTGGCTGAAATGCTATTTTATGAAGGAGCGCATTGGTGAGATATTCGATGGCACCATTTCAGCCGTGACGGGATTCGGCATTTTTGTTGCGCTTGACACGATTTATATCGAAGGTTTGGTTCATGTTTCCGAGCTGGGTGAGGATTATTTTCAGTTTGATAACGTCAAGCATCAGATGTTGGGCGAGCGGACAGGGCAGCGTTACCGTTTAGGCGATCGGGCACGGGTCAAGCTGGTGCGAGCGGATCTGGAAAGCAACAAGATTGACTTCACGCTGGTCCGGGATGAGAAGACGGCGGGGGCGAAAAAGCCTGTGCGTCGGACAGTTGCCAAATCATTTGTCCGGCCGCTTGTTGATGAGGCCAATACGAAGCTGGCCAAGCAGGTAGCCAAGCCACTTTCCCGCAGCGGAGAAAAACCGAAAGACAGGACGCCGGCCAAGTCATTGGCCAAACCTGCAGGCAAAGCCGTGGCTAAAAAGGCACCGGGTAAAGCCAAGGCCAAGGTGACGGCGAAGCCGGCTGCCAAACGTCCGGCCAAAGCGGCGGAAAAGCTTGCGGCAAAGTCGGCTACAAAAAAGGCCGTTAAAAAGCGTTGACCGTAGCAATCGTTCTCAGAGTTCGGGCGGCCTCAGCAAGTCGCCCGTCTTGAGGACGAGTGCAGCAGTTTCCTCTTCACTCAGTCCCGGTAACTGCTCGACCAGCCACTCCAGCGAAGCGCCGGGAATAATGCGCTTGGCGTCAGCAATGTCTGAGGGTAGTGCCGGATCACTGGCGCCACCTGTCGACAGGTGACGTGCGCTGTCGACGCAGAGGCGCGACAGCGTCGAGCGCGTGGTGTCGATACCACGAATCAGTTGGGTTAATAGCGGCGGTAAATGCCAGATCGTGGCGCACTTCAAGGTTAGATCCTTGAAGCGGAAGCCACAGGTGTCGACCTGTGCTTGCACCGAGCGCGGCGAGTGGCCCGATGCCAGTGCCGCCAATGCCTGGCGTGGTAGTTCAGGGGCGAATGACCAAAGCAGCAATTCGCCGATTTCGGCTAGCAGGGCGGCCATTGCAATTTCATCCGGTGAAATGTCTGCTCTTTGCATTCCCCAGCGCAGCGCCAGTCGGCTGGCCAGGTGTGAGCGTGCTTCACATTCTGCGAGGCCAGGATTTGATTCGTCGGTTTCGGGGCTGTTGAGCAATAGTTTATGGAAATTGTCATTGCCCAGTTGCATCACCGCAGCGAGCGGGGTGCTGGTTTCATGACCCAGGCGCTGTGTCCGATGTGCTTCGGCTTCCCGCAGCAGATGCAAACAAAGAAAGGGGTCGGCGCCGGCCAGATTGGCCAAGTCATGCGCCGAGAGGTTCTCGCTGAACTCGGCTTCAAGCTCAAGCAGGCGGACTTTTGAGCGCGGCATGCAGGGCAGGGCGCGGCCGCTGAGGAAAGCGGCCCATTGATCGACACCCCAGTGTTTTTGATTTTCGTTAAGCACGGTTTTTCCATTGTGGTGGGTTGCGAGGTCAACTTATTATCGGCCGACAACGAAGAAAAATTAAGACGGATGCACCAATATGGCACTTCGCGGCGGTAAAATGCCGGTTTCATCAATTGCATGGGGCGGCAATGTCGAATAAGTTGCTTGAAGCGGCTTTGTCAGAAGAGAATTTCCACGACCCCCGTTGTGCCATCGCTACTACCCCCGACAAGGCTTATCGCCACCCGGCTTTGCCTACTTTGCCGGCAGAGTTGAACACCGGCCTCCGTGTCATTGATTTCGAGCATCAAATGCTGTTAAGCAGCATGGCTTCCTTGCGTCAGATTTGCCATGACTTTGAGGCACTCGAAGATTGTAGTAATTGCACGGCAAAGACCCGTGTCCACTGTGAAGGCGATCTGATTGCTCTGTTGGGTGATTTGCTCGTTTTTATCATGGATCATTTTCAGACAGAAGAAAAACTGATGCGCGATTCGCTGCTTGTTATGGTTGACCGTGATCTTTGTGAGGCACATATGGAAGATCACGCGGCGATTTCGAGCAAAGTTCAGCAGGTCGTCGCTGCGCTTGACCGAATGCGTACCGCTTCCCTGATTCGCGAACTGGACAAGCTTCTTCACCGCTGGATCACCAATCACGTGGCTCTGCATGATCTCTGGCTGGCGCGCTGGGTCCTGCGCGAAGATTCCGTGCTCAAGACTGAACTGGCGATCAATCGCTAGTTGCACCTTGGCCGCTTTGGGCGGTGCTGCCTGACGCGTTAAAATGCGTCCTCCAATTTTTAGAAAGCTGCCATGACTTCCCGCCTGATTTACGGCTTCCATGCCGTGACTGCCAAATTGCGCCACGATCCGGAGTCGCTCAAGGAACTCATGGTCGATGCCACCCGTCAGGATGGACGCGTGCGCGACCTGCTCCAGCACGCCGAGCTACAGGGCGTCAAAATTATTGCCTGTGATGGCAAGCGGCTGGATGGCATGGCGCCGGGGGCGAAGCATCAGGGCGTCATCGCCCGCATTGAAGGCGGCCGCAAGATAGCGCATCTCGATGATGTGCTCGATACCTTGGAAGAGCCCGCTTTCCTGCTTGTGCTTGACGGCGTGACCGACCCGCGCAACCTCGGTGCCTGCCTGCGCGTGGCCGATGCGGCCGGCGTTCATGCCGTGATCGCGCCGAAGGATCGCGCTGCCGGTTTGACCGATGTCGCGATGAAAACGGCTTGCGGCGCGGCTGAAGCGGTTCCCTATGTGATGGTGACCAATCTGGCGCGTACCCTGCGTGAATTGCAGGAGCGGGAAATCTGGGTGATTGGCACCACCGATGATGCCGAGAGTGATCTTTATGCCGCCGAATGGCCGGTCGCTACAGCCTGGGTGCTTGGGGCCGAAGGCGAAGGCATGCGTCGATTGACGCGTGAAACCTGCGACCAATTGGTCAGTATTCCCATGCATGGCACGGTAGAAAGCCTGAATGTCTCCGTTGCGGCCGGCGTTTGCCTGTATGAAGCACGCCGGCGATTGCGCTAATTTTGGGTGTTTTTAGCGGTTGACCGCAGCACTCACGTTGATGCCTGACCAACAAGCATTGCTGACGAAACCTCCGGGGTGAGAAAGCGGTCAGATGTGTCATCGCGATGGGGTGGCACGTCGCCGTGCAATCTCCGTTAGGCTTGGTGAGGCGTGGGTTTTTCCGGTCGCTCTGAACGGGTCGAAGGCTATTCCGTTGCTTTTAAAGGCTTCGACAAGTTCGGTCCGAACGCCGGTGATTAAATCATTTCCTTAGCGCTCACCGTTGCTGAGTTCCGCGCGACGCCGGGCGTATGCGGCGCGGTTTTCATCCCCTTGGCTTTCTGCCTGCCTGGCCTGAATTTCGAGCCAGGCCAACAGGGCCCGACGCCATCCCTGGGCAGAGGCAGTCTCGACGGCGACAGCGATGTCGGTCGTGTCAAGATCCCCGCGACGTAACAAAACCCCGCCAGCAATCAGCCGTGACAGTGGTGAGTCAATTTCGCTCAATGCCGATTTTCCCTTCCCGGCCATGGCGCGATACTGTGCTGGCAGCAGCGTGGCGGCAACGGCTTTGCCTTGCAGAAAATCAGCATAGTCACGTTCAGTTTTGCCGGCATCGGCGCCTATTTCGCTAAAACCTGGGCAGTCATCAAGTTCGAGGCTGGCGACGCGGACGCCGCAGCGCACCAGTTCCGCCCGAGCTACCAGGTCGAAACGTCCGGTGCGCGCCAGTTCGTTGCGGGCTCGTTGGAACTCTGCGTTGGCAAGGCGAGTGTCACCGCTCAGGTAGGCGGTGGAAAAACTGTTCAATGATTGATGCGCGTTATTTTGCCAGTCCGGAGTAACCGGCCCGCCGGTGCAGGCAAGTAGTGACAGGAGCAGTATCGTGGCAATAGCAGGCTTGATACTCATGGCAGCTTGATCTCGGTATCGTGGGTGAACGGCCATTTGCGATTGATTTCATCGATCAGTTGGCTTGCCTTGCGCAGGCTATGGTCGACTTCTCGGCGCAGGCTGACCAGATCGGTGGTGGCGGTTTTTGTGTTGCTGGCGATGGCCTGGGCATCGATGAGGAGCACGTCAACTTTCTGCAGACTTTGCCGCGTTTCATTGAGTAATCCGTGGAGTTGTCTGATCGCCGCTTGTGATTCATCCATCACGCCA
Source organism: Azonexus sp. (assembly GCA_030697085.1). GTDB lineage: Bacteria > Pseudomonadota > Gammaproteobacteria > Burkholderiales > Rhodocyclaceae > Azonexus. The sequence continues at coordinate 7,973 of JAUYQT010000461.1, forward strand.
GCGCTACCGAAAAGACGTGTATCGGCTTTGGCCAGCAAGGTGTTCGTTCGGTCCAGCGTGCCGATCAGCTTCTTTGCATTTTCTTCGCTACCAAGGAGGCCGGCGAGGGCGCCATGCGGGCCACGCATCCGCTCGGTGATTGACTGCAGGCCGCTGAGGCTGGCGTTCATGGGTGAGTCGTTCGTTGTCATCTGCTGCAGGTTTTCGAGCAGGCTGCGCATTGCGCTCATGACTTGCGGAATCTGCTCGCTGGCATCACCGCGCAGCAGCGTGCGCTCGGCGCCTTCTTCCAGTGGTGGATCGGTCAGAATGCCTGAAAAGGCGCGAATTTTGGTTTCACCGACGAGGCTTCGTTCCATGGTGAAAATACTCGTCGACCGCAGCCATTCAGCATCTTTGCGCAAAACGTCGATCAGGATGCGGACGTTGCCGTCGGGCGCCAGTTCCACTCGCCGCACGCGACCAATCGGGAAGCCGGAAAAAGTCAGATTCATGCCCGGAATGACGCCTTCCGAGTCGTCGGAGAGCAATGTCAGCGCCTGGGTTTCTTCAAACAGACCGCGTGCTGCCATGACATAGAGGACGAAAGCGCAAATCAGGCCGGCTATCGCGAGGAGCAACAGGCTGGCTTTGATCTCCGCGTGCGGAACCAGCGGTTCAGGTGGCGTTTCGGGTGTCGGATTGGACGGATTCATGGCGATATGTCCGGGCTTTCAGATGAACACTACGGCGAGTGAGAGAATTTCGATACCGATGAGCACGGTAAATAGGCGCACCGTGCCACGCAGCAGTGCGACAGAAGCGCCTTCATTCGAGCGCCGGCGGGCCAGGCCGGCACTGGCCGGAATGGTTGCCACGGCGATGGCGAAGAGCAACGTCTTGAGGCCCAGTACCATGAGCACCACGGGCTCGAATACTTGGCCGACCGTTCGTGTGAAATTGCTGATGCCCCATGGCGTGAAGCCATATACGCCCAGATAGGCGAGCAGTAATGCCAGTCCACCGCTGATCGTCGCCAGTAAAACAACCGCGATACCACTGCCAGCCACACGGGGTAAAACAATCAACTGGATTAATGCGGACTCGTTCAATTGCACCGACTTGCCGGATGTGGCCTGGCGCAATGCGGCAATTTCGGCATTGATCGCCGTACCGGCGCGCAAGGCAACAAACAGGGCGGCCGAGAGTGGCAGCAACTCAACCACCAGCACCCGCACTACCGTGCCGAGTGCAAATTGCGATAGACCATAGCTCTGCGCCGTGACCACGACAATGTGCACCAGAACGAGGCTAAGGAGCACTGAAAGGAGGGTGAAAACGGGTACCGTTTGGCTGCAGGTCAGCCAGATATAAGTTGCCAGCCGACGCCGGTTCTCCGGCGTGTAAGTGGCTGGTGAGGCTGCCATGACGAGCAGCAGGGCGCTGAAGTGAAGCGAACGCCAGGTGCCGTGCAGCCAGCCGCCAAGCCCCCTGTGGCGGGCGCCCGGCGATGAGCGATGGAAAAGGCTCGATGCATTCATGCAAAGATAATAACAGCTTGCCACGTCGCCTATCGAGGGTCAGCACCGCGAAGTGGCGCTGACCCTCGGGCTTTATTTTTTGGTCGGGTCCTGCCAGCCGCCGCCGATGGCTTTGAAGAGGTCGACGGAGGCGGTGAGCCGGGCCTGGCGGGTGGAAATCATGTCGAGCCGGGCTTCGTTGCTGGTGCGCTGGGCGTCGAGTACTTCGAGATAGCTGGAATAGCCGGCATCGTAACGCTGCTGGGATAGAGCGAGTGCTTTCTGGGCGTTATCGACGCGGTTGTTTTGCGCTGTTTCGGCGGCACTGTTTTCACGCAGGCTGACCAGCGCATCGCGGACTTCCTTGAAGGCAGTTTGCAGCGTGTTTTCCCAAGTGATCAGCGATTGCTGGTTGAGCGCTTTGGCCTGATCGACGCGGGCGGTCGTGCGGCCAAAGTCGAGGATCGGCATAAGTAGGCCGATACCGAGCGACCAGGTATTGGCCCCGGTGCTAAACAGGTCGCTGAGGGTTTTGCTTTCACTGCCCAGACTGCCCGTTAAGGAAAATCGTGGGAAATAACCGGCCTTGGCCAGACCGATGCCAGCGTTGGCAGCGATCAGGTTTTCTTCAGCCTGACGCACATCGGGGCGAGCTTCAATTAAGGCCGAAGGCAGGTCGGCGAGCGGCACCGGCGGCGTGGGCAACTGACGGAGGTCGCCGGCGGCGATTTTTAAGGCGGGGTTGCCGGTGAGCAGGGCGATCTGGTGTTCGCTGAGGGCTCTTTGGCGGCGCAGGGTGGCGGCTTGCGTCTGAATGGCGGCGAGCGCGCCTTCGGCCTGGTAGAGATCAAGCGGCGAGACAAGGCCGGCATCGACCCGGTTCTTCACCAGGGTCAGGCT
>JAUYQT010000490.1 GCA_030697085.1 Azonexus sp.
ACAAAATGATTCGGGTTAGCCCCAGCTTCTTCCAGAATTTAACGGCCGCCCAATTGACGGTGTTCGATTGCACGGAAAGATGCACCGACTGTTCCGGCCAGGTTTCACGCACCATATCGATCAAGCCGGGGTCGGACATGATCAGCGCGTCGGGTTTCAGCGCGATCACTGGCGCCATGTCGGCGAGGTAGGTGGTGAGTTTGGCGTTGTGCGGAATGATGTTGCTGACGACAAAAAACTGCTTGCCGCGAGCGTGCGCCTCGTCAATGCCCTCCTGCAACGCGGCGATCGTGCCGAAGGCGTTGTTGCGCACCCGCAGGCTATAGCGCGGTTGGCCGGCGTAGATCGCATCGGCGCCAAAATCGAAGGCGGTGCGCATCATCTCGAGTGAGCCGGCGGGAGCGAGAAGTTCGGGAGCTTTGAGCATAGTAGAATGGGGCAAAACCACCGATTGTAGCCGCTCATGTCCGAAGAAATACTGATCAATTTCACGCCACAGGAGACCCGCGTTGCCGTCATGCAACAAGGTGTCGTTCAGGAATTGCATATTGAACGCACGGCGAGCCGTGGTCTGGTCGGCAATGTCTACCTTGGGCGCATCTGTCGCATATTGCCGGGGATGCAATCAGCATTTGTCGATGTTGGTCTGGATCGTACTGCCTTCCTGCATGTTGCCGATATCTGGCAACCGCGTGAAACGGCGGTGGCGCGGCCAATCGAGAAAATTCTGGCCGATGGGCAAAGTATTGTCGTGCAGGTGATTAAAGATCCAATCGGCACCAAGGGCGCCCGGCTATCGACGCAAATTTCCATCGCCGGCCGCATGCTGGTTTATTTGCCGCAAGAAAAACATATCGGTATTTCGCAACGGATCGAGGTGGAAGCCGAGCGTGAAGCACTGCGCGAACGCATTACTCAGCTTGTGCCGGCGGATGAACCGGGCGGTTTTATTGTGCGCACGATGGCTGAAAATGCCAGCGATGCGGAATTTTCCACCGACGTTGCCTACCTGCGTAAAACCTGGGCCGATATTCGCGAAAAGGCGAGAATCTCGCCGCCACCAACCGTGCTTTATCAGGAGCTGTCACTCAGCCAGCGCGTACTGCGTGATTTTGTAAATCCGGAAACCGCTCATATCGTCATCGATTCGCGCGAAAACTTTCAGAAATTGTCCGCTTTCGCTGAGGAATACACGCCGGCCGTGCTGCCGCTGCTCGATCACTACACCGGCCAGCGCCCCTTGTTCGATTTACACGGCGTCGAGGAAGAAATTCAAAAAGCGCTGGCTCGGCGTGTCGATCTGAAGTCTGGCGGCTATCTGATCATGGATCAGACCGAGGCAATGACGACGGTCGACGTCAATACCGGCGGTTTTGTCGGTGTGCGCAATTTTGACGACACCATCTTCAAAACCAATCTCGAAGCGGCTGTCACCATTGCTCGCCAACTGCGCCTGCGCAACCTGGGCGGCATCATCATTGTCGACTTTATCGATATGGATAACGAGGAGCACAAGAAAGCGGTGCTGGCCGAGTTCAACAAGGCGTTGGCCAGTGATCACACGCGACTGACGGTGAATGGCTTTAC
>JAUYQT010000593.1 GCA_030697085.1 Azonexus sp.
CACCCAGGTTTTCCGCGACGGTTTTTTCCACGCCGACATGCACCCGGGCAATATTTTCGTCGCCGCCGATGGTCGCTACATTGCGCTCGATTTCGGCATTGTTGGCACGTTGACCGACAGCGACAAAAATTACCTGGCGCAAAATTTCCTCGCCTTCTTTCGTCGCGACTATAAACGCGTCGCTGAAGCCCATATCGAATCCGGCTGGGCGCCCAAGGAAACCCGGGTCGATGAGTTCGAGGCCGCCATCCGCGCTGTTTGCGAACCAATTTTCGATCGGCCGCTAAAAGACATTTCCTTCGGCAAAATCCTGCTCCGCCTGTTTCAAACCTCGCGCCGCTTCAATGTCGAAATCCAGCCGCAGCTCGTCATGCTGCAAAAAACGCTGCTCAATATCGAAGGTCTCGGTCGCCAGCTCGACCCGGAGCTTGATCTCTGGAAAACCGCCAAACCATTCCTTGAGCGCTGGATGAGCGAGCAAGTCGGCTGGCGCGGCCTGATCCGCACCTTCAAGCAGGAGGCGCCTTATCTTGCCCGCGCCCTGCCGCAATTGCCGCGCCTGGTTCATCAATCCCTCGCGCAAGGTCCGCGCACCGATCTGCAACCGCAGATCGACCGCCTGATCATCGCCCAGCAGCAGCAAAATCGCTGGCTGGCCATCATCGCCTTGCTCCTCGCCGCCATCGCCGCGACGCTCTATCACTGACCCTAAATGCCCGCTGTCACACTGACCACCTATACCGAAGATGATGTCACCGCCTGGCTCGGCGCCGGGGAAACCGACAAGGCGCGACCCTGCGTTGCCCAGGTCCATGAGTTGGAGGTCGACGACAAACGCATTCTCGCCCTCGTCTCCGGTTCGGCACGCCAGCCTTACACCTCGACCGCCCGCCTGGTAAAACACAAAAATGGCCACACTTCACTGATCAGCGGCTGCACCTGCCCGGTCGGCGTCGACTGCAAACACGTCGCGGCCATGCTGCTTAAGGCCATCGAAGAACGTAACCCGGTGGATCGCGTCAGTACCGGCATTCTTTCCTGGGTGGCTGACTTGCAGCGCGTCTCGATTGCCGTCGCCAAAAAGAAATCCCGCCCGTCCAGCGCCCGCCAGCAATTGTTTTACATCCTGAAATCGACTCCCGACCATCAGCATTTCGGTATCGAAATCCGCAAGGGGAAATACCCCGAATCGGCTGAAGAATGGTGGAAGATCGACCGGGCGCTGGTCACGCCACCGCAGTTCGTCAATGAAGAAGATCTCGGCATCCTCCGCCTGATCTGGGCCGACCGTGGCAACGATAGCGACCTGCGCGCCTTTGGCCTGGGCCCCAAGCACGGTGCCGAAATCATGCAGCGCATGGCGGCCAGCCATCGCCTCTACCCGGAAGATGATCTCGGCCTGCCGCTGATCATTGGCGTCAACCGCCCGGCCAGCATCGGCTGGCAAGTCGATGGCCGTGGCTTCCAGCGCCCTTTTCTGAAGCCTGAGCCGCCGGCCGACCGGATTATTACGGTCGACCCGCCCTGGTATCTCGATTTGACCAGCGGCGAAACCGGCCCGCTCGACATTGCCGGCAACCCGGCGGTGCTTAACAAACTGTTCAACCTGCCGCCGCTTTCAGCCACAGAAGCGTCGCTGGTCGCCGAAGCCTTGACCGAACTGGCCCCGGAGCTTCCCCCGCCGGCCGAAGATGCCAGCGCCCGCCTGCGCCTGATTGAGGCGCCCTTGCGCCCCATACTCCAGCTCGACACCTTACACACGCATGGCTACCGCGCCTGGCGTGAGCATCCGCACAGTTACGGCGGTGGGCCGTTTGATGTGGCGCGTATTATTTTTCGTTATGCCGACGCTGAAATCCGCCCGGACGAAACGAACGAGTTCATCACCCTGCCCGAGGGTGAAACCATCCGCCTGAAGCGCCGGCCAGAGGCTGAAGCTGCCGCCCTCGCCGTGCTCGCCGAGAGTGGTCTCCAGAAAATCCCAAGTAACACGCTGTACACTTTTGGCAACCCGCCGGAAGGCATCTATGGCCTGGCCAGCGAAGCCGCCTGGCCGAGTTTCATGGCGGAAAATACCGAACGCCTGAAACAGGGCGGGTGGCAAATCGAATTCCCCGAGGACTTCCGCCACCACGTGCTCGAAGTCGACGGCTGGGAGGCCGATCTTGTCGAATCCGAGCACGGCTGGTTCGACCTCGACATGGGCATTCTCGTCGAAGGCGAACGCCTGCCACTGGCTCCGCTGCTGGCTGGACTCTTCCATCGCGATGCGCGCTGGCTGGAAGCCGGCGAACTCGATCGCATCCCGGACGAAGAAGGCATCGAACTCCACACCGTGCAGGGCAAGCGCCTGCGCGTCCCGGCCGGCCGCATCAAGCCGCTGGCCGCCACGCTGATCGACCTCTTCGACGGCTTCACCGGTGGCGATACGCTGCGCCTATCGCGCTTCGACGCGCCGCGCCTGGCCGAACTGACCGATACCAGCCGCTGGGAGTTCCGCGGCCAGAGCGACGTTTTTGCGCTGGCTGAACGGCTCAAGGCGGCGCAGGGCATTACCACCATCGAGCCACCAGCCGGCCTCTGCCTCGAACTGCGCCCCTACCAGAAAGAAGGTTTGGCCTGGTTGCAGTTCCTGCGCGAACAAAACCTCTCCGGCATCCTGGCTGACGACATGGGTCTCGGCAAAACTGCCCAGACACTGGCCCACCTGCTGCTGGAAAAGGATGCCGGCCGCCTC
>JAUYQT010000692.1 GCA_030697085.1 Azonexus sp.
GAATTCCGCCGCTTCGGTTTCCTGGTTTACGAAGCAACGCTCTGGGCCGCCGGCGACGACCCGCTGCGCCCGCCGCTCGCCCTGAAACTCACCTACAAGCGCAACATCGCCGGCAAGGATATTGCCGAGGCCAGTGTCAAGGAAATCCGCAATCTCGGCCTGGCCGACAGCGCGCAACTCAAGCGCTGGGGCGAACAGATGGAAAAGATTTTCCCGAATGTAAAACCTGGTGACCATATTCTCGGCGTCCATTTGCCCGAAGGCGCCCGGTTTTTCTACAACGATCAAGCGGCCGGTACCGTCGACGACCCGGCCTTTGTCAGCGCCTTTTTCGCCATCTGGCTCGACCCCCAAACCAGCGCCCCGGATTTGCGCGCCGCCTTGCTCAAACGCCCGGCGGGCTGACTTCATGCGTACCGGCCACATCCTCGCCTACGGACTGCTCGGCCTGCCGCTGGCCTTCGCCGCCCTGCCGATCTACGTGCATGTGCCGCACTACTACGCTGAAACGGCGGGCATGCAACTGGCGCTGCTCGGCGCCATTCTGCTCGGCACCCGCCTGCTCGATGCCGGCATTGATCCCTGGCTGGGTTGGCTGGCCGACCGCGTCGCCCGGCCAAGAATGGTGGCGATTGCACTGGTGCCATTTGCCATCGGCTTCGTGGCGCTGCTCAATCCACCAACGCAAAACGCTGCCTTCTGGCTGGTCGGTTCGCTGACCCTGACCTACGTTGGCTTCTCGGCCGCCTCGGTGGCCTATCAGGCCTGGGGGGCGGATATCGGCTTGAATTCCGGCCTCAGAACGCGGTTGACCGCAGCAAGAGAAGGTTTCGGGCTAATCGGCGTCGTTTTGGCCGCAGCCTTGCCAACGGTGCTGGCGCTTGAACTGAGCGAAGGGATAGAACGCCTGAGCTGGATACTGCCGCCACTGCTGCTGGTCGCGGCGATTACGACCTTTGTCGGCGTTGGTTTCAAGCGCTCGGCAGTGCTGCCATCCGCGCTCCTGCCAGAGAATTCAGGAGCTGCGAGTCTTCTGCCCAGCCTGCGCCGAGTCCTTGCCGACGTTGCCTTCCGCCGCCTGCTCGGCGTCTTCGTCGCCAACGGCATCGCCTCGGCCTTGCCGGCGACGCTATTCCTCTTTTTCGTCGCCGATATCCTGCAACTGGAAAAAGCCAGCGGCCCGCTGCTGGCGCTCTACTTCATCGCCGGCGCCGCCTCGCTGCCGCTCTGGGTCAAACTCTCGAGCCGCTTCGGCCGAGTCTACGCCTGGCTCGGCGCCATCGTCCTTTCCATCTTCGCTTTCGCTGGCGCCAGCCTGCTTGGCAGCGGCGATCTGCTGCCTTTCGCCGCCATCTGCATCGCTTCCGGTCTGGCCCTCGGCGCCGATCTGGCGCTGCCCGCCGCCATCGCCGCCGATCTCGGCGAACGCCAGGGGCAGGCCGGGGCCTGTTTCGGCGTCTGGAATTTTGTTGCCAAGCTCAACCTGGCGCTCGCTGCCGGCCTCGCCTTGCCGCTGCTCGGCCTGCTTGGCTACGTGCCCGGTGGTGGCGACGGGCTGGCTTCACTCACTTTTGCCTATGCCTTGCTGCCACTCGGCTTCAAGGCATTGGCCGGCCTGCTGCTCTGGCGCTGGCGTCATTCACTGGAGATTTGACATGAAACGTTTATGCGCTGCTGCGGCAGTCAGTCTTGGCCTGGCCGGTTGTGCCTCGACCGGGGTCGAGCAATATCGCGCCGAGCAACCGGTGCTCGATCTCAAAACCTACCTGAACGGCAGGCTCGACGCCTGGGGCATGTTCCAGGGCCGCTCCGGGGAGGTAAAAAAGCGCTTCCATGTCGTCATCGACGCCCAATGGACGGGCGATACCGGCGTGCTTGATGAAAACTTCAAGTGGTCGGACGGCACGACCAGCCGCCGGGTATGGACGCTGGTCAAACAGCCCGACGGCACTTTCCGCGGTACGGCCGATGATGTGATCGGCGAGGCGATCGGTGAAGTGGCCGGCAATGCCCTGCGCTGGCGTTACGTGCTGGCGCTGCCGGTCGATGGCAAAACCTATCACGTTGATTTCGATGACTGGATGTACCTGATGGACGACAAGGTGATGATGAACCGCTCCTACATGAGCAAATGGGGCTTCAATCTGGGTGAAGTGACGCTCACTTTCAACAAGCGCTGAGTTGACGAGAAACTCGCGATGAACCCAAAAATCACCGACTGGCAAGGCAGGCGCGTCTGGCTGGTCGGCGCCTCCAGCGGCATCGGCGCCGCCGTGGCGAAGGAACTGGCCGGGCAGGGCGCGCAGGTGGCGATCTCCGGGCGCGATCTGGCCAAGCTGCAGGGACTCAACATTGAAAACGCCTTGCTGCTGCCTTGCGACGCCACCGATACGGTCAGTTTGTTTAACGCCCGGCAAAGTTTGCTGGCGGCGTTGGGCGGGGTCGATCTGGTCATTTATCTGGCCGGCGATTACGTGCCGATGCGGGCCGACAGTTTCGATCTGGCGGTGGCCGAAAAGGTCATTGCGGTCAATTTCAACGGCGCCATGCGCCTTGCCGCCACTGTTTTAAATGATCTGCCGGTCGGCGGCGGCATTGCCTTCGTCGCCAGCGTCGCCGGCTACCGCGGCTTGCCCAAGGCGCTGGCCTACGGGCCGGGCAAGGCGGCGCTGATCCACTTTGCCGAATGTCTGCACCTCGATCTGGCGCCGCAAGGCATTGGCGTCTGGGTGATCAACCCCGGCTTCGTTTCAACGCAACTCACCGCCAAAAACGATTTCACGATGCCGGCGCTGCAAACCCCCGAACAGGCGGCGATTGCCACGGTCGACGGCTTTAAATCGGGTAATTTCGAAATCCATTACCCGAAGCGCTTTACCCGCTTCATGAAGTTCATGGCGTTGCTGCCCTACCGCTGGTATTTCCCGCTGCTCCGTCGCGTGACGGGAGGCTGACATGAAAATAGACGAACTCATCAACTTCTATCGCGAACTTTCGCCCGAAAGCGTCGCCCGCTTTCCCGATTTCTACAGCGCCAACGCCTATTTCAAGGATCCGTTCAACGAAGTGCA
>JAUYQT010000508.1 GCA_030697085.1 Azonexus sp.
CATTTTTGTCGGGCCGAAAAATGATCCGGCGAAAATTCGTCAATCGGCCAGCGCCATGGCAACCGTGAAGGCAATTGCCGCCAGTGGGCAGGTTTTTGTCTCACGTGGCGATAAATCCGGCACCCACGCTGCTGAGCTGCGTCTTTGGAAAAGCGCTGACGTCGTCCCGAGAACACTGCTTGGCTACAAGGAAACAGGTAGTGGCATGGGGCCAACGCTGAATATGGCGGCCGCTCTTGATGGCTACACAATCTCGGATCGTGCAACCTGGGGCGCCTTCAAAAATCGTCGCGATCTCGAACTGCTTTATGCCGGCGACCCGGTACTATTCAACCCGTACGGCGTCATTCCAGTGAATCCAGAACGTCATCCGCACGTGAAAAAACAAGCCGCTGAACGATTTTCCCAGTGGTTGATCTCAAAAAAAGGCCAGGATGCCATTGCCAGTTTTCGTGCGGCTGGCGAACAGGTATTTTTCCCCAACGCAAAGTAAAGCCATGACAGATACCTCCTGCACCGCAAACCCCGTTGAAGACCCATCGCTGACTGCAGCCGCAGCGCGTGACCGCATATTGGCGGAAGTGTCGCCGATTATCGGTCACGAATTCCTCCCCTTGCGTGCCGCTTTGGGACGCATCCTTGCCGCTGACATCATTGCGCCGCACGATGTGCCGGCGCACGATAATTCGGCCATGGACGGGTATGCCATTCGTTGTGGCAGTCTGGCCGCTGAGGGTGAAACACCGCTCACGGTGGTGGGTAGCGCATTTGCTGGAAATGCTTTTTCCGGCCAGGTGGGCAATGGGCAGGCGGTACGCATTATGACCGGCGCGGTCTTGCCGGCGGGTGCCGATGCCGTAGTGGTACAGGAAGTAACGCGGCGGGAAGCCACGGTGGTATTTATTCCCGCCGGCCAGCAACCTGACCAGAACATTCGTCGGGCAGGTGAAGATTTGGCCCGTGGTTCGGTGGCGCTGGCTGCCGGCAAACGCATTGGTCCGGCTGAGCTCGGGCTGATTGCTTCATTGGGTATTGCTGAAGTTGATGTCAAACGCCGTTTGCGCGTCGCCTTCTTTTCCACGGGCGATGAGTTGACCTCAATTGGCAAGCCCCTCGGCCCCGGCCAGATTTATGACAGCAACCGTTACACGCTCCATGGTCTGCTACATCAACTGGGCGCTGAAGTGATCGACATGGGCGTCGTCCCCGACCAACCGGCGGCGCTTGAGGCAACACTGGCTGAAGCAGCGCTGCTTGCCGATGCCATCATCACGACGGGCGGTGTGTCCGTCGGCGAGGCCGATTTTATTAAGGAAACTCTCGCCAGGCTTGGTCAGGTCAACTTCTGGAAACTCAACATCAAACCCGGCCGGCCGATGGCTTTTGGCAAAATCGGCAAGGCCTGGCTGTTTGGCCTGCCCGGTAATCCGGTGGCGGTGATGGTGAGCTACACTCAGTTTGCGCTGGATGCATTACATCGTTTATCCGGTCTCGATCCGATTCCAGAACGTCCGTTGCTGACCGTCGAAGCGGCAAATTTCATCAAGAAGCAAGCGGGGCGCCGTGAATATTTGCGTGGCACGGTGGCTGCGGTCAACGGCCGCTGGCAGGTAAAAACCACCGTTAATCAAGGCTCCGGTGTGTTGCGTTCAATGTCGGAAGCCAACTGTTTTATCGTCTTGCCGGAGGAGTGCGCTGGCGTGCCGGCGGGTGAAAACGTGCAGGTCCAGTTATTTGAAGGGCTTATTTAAAGCGCTGGACATTACCTGTTTAGTGACATCTGCCTGAATACTGGTTTCGACCTATGATGGAGAAACGGAAGCAGTTTTTGTTTCTGTGGTTTGATCGAAGTAAGGAGAATGAAAAATGACAGGTATCTTTGATAAAGCCAAAGCGTTTTTGGATACGGCCGAAGAAAAACTTGAAGAAGTCGCCGAGCAGGCTACAGCCAAAGCGTCGGAGCTGGCTGGCAAGGTAACGGTGGCGGCCGATCAGGCGTGGGACAAGACTCGGCAAGTGGCGGCCGAGACAGCGACCAAAGCTGAATCGGTCGCAGCTCATGCCTCTGCCAAGGCGGGGGAGTTGGGCGAAAAAGCCAGCGCTGCCGCTGATCAGGCTTGGGATGCAACGAAAAAGACGGCAGCGGAAGTGGGTGTGAAGGCTGAATCGGTCTCCGACCAGGCGGTGGCAAAAGCGGCTGAACTTCGCAGCAAAGCCAGTCTTGCTGCGGATCAGGCCTGGGATGCCACCAAGCATACGGCGGCTGAAATGTCGGCCAAAGCGGAGCATGCGGCAGAGGTCGCGTCGGCCAGGGCTTCCGAAGTGGTGAGCCGTGCAGGTGAAAAACTGGCGCATGGCGTGGCCAGCGTTAAATCTGCGATTTCATCGGATACCGACGAGAAGGTTTGAGCCTGGCGAATGTTTGTGGGCCAAGGCGAGTTGCTCGCCTGGGCGGCCGGCGAGTTGCTGAGACGCAGAGGAAAGGCCGGGTCGAATCAGGTTTATGAGTTTTAATGCCCGGCTTCTTGCCTTTTTCTGCGGAGAAACGGCAAGGTGGGAGCGTTGAAAAAAGAAGGTTTTTCTTGTTGCGCTAGAACAGTTTGTGATGCCGGAAATTGCCCGGTGCGTGGGACAGTAAGGCGGATAGCGCCAGCACCAACCAGAAAATCGGTAGCGCCCAGCTTGGCTGTAAAGCCATTAGTCCGACCAGCGCTAGTTTGAGTAGAACCCCGAAGCCGGCCGTTTCGCGCAGATGCGCCGGGTTGGCCCAGGTGTCGATGGCGAACATGGCGACGCCTGAAATAAAGACGACGCTGGCGCCGGTGCTGACGTTGCCGGCACCGAGCAAAGCGGCGCCGAGCAGGACGAGCCCGGCCAGGTGGGCGGTGCGTAGCGCCAGATTGAACCAGCGTTTACCGGGGAAGTCGCGAATTTTGTCGCGTTGGCGGGGCATGAAATCAGGCCGAAACAAATGTTTCTCGATTATCCCTGATTCAACGCGCGCGTGACTTTGCCGGCGCTTTGCCGCCAGCGCTATTCGTCGCCTTGATCGGGCTGCGGCGTGCCGGTTTGGCGGCCGGGCTGTCGAAACCCTCCCAGTTGGACGGCAGGTTTTTGCCGCTGCGGCCACCGGGTACTTTGGGTTTTTTCGGCTTTTTTACCAGTTGACCGGCAGCATCGGTCATCGGTACGCGATGATCCGGCTCGAAGCCCGGTTCTTCGTCGCGGCTCAGGGTTTGTTTGGTCAGGGTTTCAATCGCGGCAAGCAGCGGCGCTTCGTCGGCGCAAACCAGCGAAATCGCCTCGCCGGTAGCGCCCGCACGGCCAGTGCGGCCGATGCGGTGGATGTAATCCTCGGCGACGATCGGCAGGTCAAAATTCACCACCTGCGGCAGGTCGTCGATATCGAGGCCACGCGCCGCGACGTCGGTGGCGACGAGAATCTGGACCTCGCCGGCCTTGAAGCTTTCCAACGCGCGCAGCCGGGCTGGTTGCGGTTTGTCGCCATGAATGGCGTCGGCCTTGATCTTCTTGGCGAGCAGTGTGGCGACCAGTTCATCGACACCTTTGCGCGTCTTGACGAAAACCAGCACCTGACCCCAGCGCCGATCTTTCAACATTTTCAGGAACAATTCCGGCTTGCGTTTCTTGTCGACCGGAACGACCCATTGCTTAATCGCCTTGACCGTGCTGTTGCGCGGGCTGATTTCGATACTCAGCGGGTCGCGCAGACGGGCTTTGGCCATGCTGCGGATTTCGTCCGAGAAGGTGGCGGAGAAGAGCAAGGTCTGTTTTTGCTTGGGCAGCGCGGCAAAAACAGTACTTAGTTCTTGTGCAAAACCGAGGTCGAGCATGCGGTCGGCTTCGTCGAGAATTAGCGTTTCCACCTGTTTCAACTTGATCGCATTCTGGCGGAAAAGGTCAAGCAGGCGGCCGGGCGTGGCGACCAGGATATCAACCCCACGGCGCAGGCGCATCATCTGCGGATTGATACTGACGCCGCCATAAGTGGCGTAAGTGCTGACCGGCAGATGTTCGCCGTACTGGCGAAAACTGGCCTGGACCTGTTCGGCGAGTTCCCGCGTCGGCACCAGCACCAACGCACGGATCGAGTTGCTCGCCGCCTTCTCGCCTTCACTCAGCCGTTGCAGCACGGGCAGCGCAAAGCCGGCCGTCTTGCCGGTTCCGGTCTGCGCCGCCGCCATCAGGTCGCGCCCGGCGAGAATGGCAGGAATAGCCTGTAACTGGATCGGGGTAGGTATCTTGTAGCCGAGCGTTTCGAGCGCTTGCAGCAGCGGGGCGGCGAGGCCAAGGGAAGCAAAGGTCATGGCGAAATCAGTACAACGGGAAAGGGGCGAGTTTAACCGCTTCGCCGGGTAACGGCGTTAGGCAACGCACCTTGCCGCATCAACCACTCACTCGCTTGGTTCGGGGGCTACCTCAGGTTGCCTGGCACTGAGAACTGAACACGCCTGCGTCTTGTCATACGCAAGCAGGTAACAACCATTTGCCGACAGGGGAAATCAATGCTTCAAGCCATTCTTGAAAACCGTTTGCTACTCTCTGCAATCATTCTTCTGCTTTTGTTGATGGTGCCGGTTCTAATCGTGTGCGGTCATCCATTGCGAGATTCTTCACAGCCTGACCGGCGGAAACACGCCCGCCCGGGTGTCGAGCGAAGAGCTTGACGGCTTCCCCAAGCAGGTAAGGGAAACCATCTTGAGTCAGCGCCATGGCTAATTCTCGACTTGCGGGCAGTCAGAGATTTAAGTGACACATCAGGATGGACGCAGCGCCGCTTTGCGTTTTTGACAACGGTTAGCCAAACCGCCGCGCCGCATCCACCGCCAAACCCGCACCAATACTGCCAAACAGATCGCCTTCCACCGCCTGCGCCTTGGGCAGTTGTGCGGCGATGCGCTGGCGCAGCGCGGGGATGCCGCTCGATCCGCCGGTGAAAAATACCGTGTCGATGCGTTCGGCGGCGATGCCGGCGGTCGGCAGCAGATTTGCTACGGTCAACTCGATTTTTTCGACTAATTGCGTCGAGGCCAGTTCAAATTCCAGCCGGCTCAAGGTGTGCATTTCGCCGGGGGCGAAGGCGTCGAGGCGCAGGGTCGCCTGATCGTCTGCCGAGAGGGCGATCTTGGCCTGCTCGACCTGATGCGCCAGCCAGTGGCCGGCGCGGTTTTCGATCAGGGCGAGCAGGCGCTCCAGGCGTTCCGGCTCCAGCGCATCGATATAGAGACGCTGTTGGTCCGACCAGACTTGCCGGGTGTAGGCGAAGTTGATGGTGTGCCAGGTGGCGAGGTTGAAATAGATGCTGGCCGGCATTTCGCGGCCGTTTTTCAGCGTGCTGCGGTAGCCGAGGTGGGGCATGACGCCGGCCAGACTGAGCTGGCGGTCGAAGTCGGTACCGCCGATATGAACCCCGCCGTTGGCCAGTACGTCGCTGCGCCGGTCGGCGGCTTTGGCGCGTTGCGGGGAAAGGCGGACGATGGAGAAATCCGAGGTGCCGCCGCCGATGTCGGCGATCAGCACGATTTCTTCGCGCTGGATTTGCGTTTCGTAATGGTAGGCCGCGGCAATTGGCTCGAACTGGAAGCTGATGTCCTTGAAGCCGATGGCACGGGCGATTTCGCCCAGGGTGTTTTCGGCGAGCTGGTCGGCGGCGGGGTTGTCGTCGACAAAAAATACCGGGCGGCCGAAAACGGCTTGCTCGAAGCTGCGCCCGGCTTCGCTTTCGGCTCGCGTTTTCAGGGTGCCGATGAATTCCTTGAGCAGGTCGCGGAAGATGATGGCGCGGCCGTTAACTTCGGTGCGGCCGTCGATCAGGCTGCTGCCGAGCAGGCTTTTCAGCGAGCGCATCAGGCGGCCTTCGGTGCCGGCCAGATATTCATCCAGACCGTTGCGGCCGACGCTGACGGTGTCGGCTTCGGCATTGAAGAAGACCACCGAGGGCAGCGTCGGCTTGCCGTCTTCCAGCGGCAACAGCGTCGGTTGGCCGGGGCGCAGCCAGCCGACGGTGGAGTTGGACGTACCGAAATCGATGCCGCAGGCGCGGGCGGGTGAAGCGTTTATGGAATGCAAAGGGCGGGCCGGGAAAGCGTCGGGGGCGCGATGCTACGTGGCGAAGGCGGCGCTGTCCAGTTTGCTGCTGAATTGCAACTACGCCATGCGTTGGCGCAACCAGGCGCTGGTTTGGTCGACGGCGAAGGAGAGCAGCAGCATGGCAATGATTACCGTCGACGCTTGTGCATAGTGAAAAAGCGAGAGTTCAAAATAGAGTAATTGGCCCAACCCCCCGGCACCGACAAAGCCGAGAATAGCCGCCATCCGGATATTCATTTCCCAGCGGTAGAGCGTGTAGGCGATCAATTGGGGCGCCGCACCGGGCAAGGTGCCATAAAGAAAGGCCAGGCTGCCCGGCGACCCGCTCAGGGGCAAGGCCCGGCCGGGTGCGGCGGGGGCGTTGTCGAGTGCTTCGGCATAAAGACGACCCAGCACACCGGTGGTGTGTAGGGCGAGTGCCAGAACGCCGGCAAAAGGCCCGAGACCGACACTGAGCGCGGTGATCGTCGCCCAGACCAGTTCCGGCACCGAGCGCAACGCATTGAAGAAAAAATTGATCGGCCAG
>JAUYQT010000571.1 GCA_030697085.1 Azonexus sp.
CTTCGCCGCCAGCGATGACGTGAACTCACCCGTCAGCTCATTAAAAAGCACCGCGAAGCCAGTCTGCCCGAGTAACAAAACAACCAGTAACAATAGCAAGCCTCTCGCCTGCCATTTTTGATCGCGGAACCAATACGGTGCAGCAATACTCCGGAAGCGCTGCCACAGGCGTAAGTCAAAGCTGATCATTTGTTAAACCCCTAAAACAATCATTTGCCATGCACCCGACCTGGACATTCAAAAGCACCGACCTGAATTCGCTTGGCCTCTACCTTGTCTGACGTCGATTTTTTTTGCATCGTCAGTCTGTTTATTGGCCTCGCTACCCGCTTCAGGAGTAATTGCATGGTGGCTCCGCCAATAAGGAAGCAGTGGATTCCACCTCATCACCGCAGGGCGAAAAACTGCACCATGGTCGGTTCCGCTGGGTTGAGCTTAAGGAGATAAGCCCCATGCGTTCTGTTCGTTGCCACACATAGCAAAAGAAAAATGGCTTCGATTCTGCGGACAGCGTTCGACCTCATGCCGAAAAACTCGTGATACCGGCTAGTAGTCAGTCACGCTGGAACTAGCGGATAGAGTCGAGCAAGTTTACGACGAGCATCTTGCGTGGTGAATTTCCATTTGACTGCAGCCGCCTTGTGATTGCGCTCACGTACATTGGCCTCTACAACCCGGCGAAGGGTTGATTCATCCGGGATACGTTGCGACAGGCACATGTTCGAAAGGACTGCGATCTCAATCTCAGCGACATTGAGCCAACTACCGTGTTTCGGGGTGTAATGAAATTCCAACTTCCGCGCCAGAGCTCGCGCCTCTTCAGCCTTCAGGCATAAAACCTTATTTGGCAGTTCGACTACTTGGGAGTAGGCGCTCGTACTCGTCGACAACCACCGCATAGCATTCACAGACGCGTTTTTCAAGTTTGGCGCGATCAACCACTTCAATGCGGCCACGGGATAATTCAATCAATCCGTCTTTTTGAAACTGCCCAACAATCTGGGTCACGCTCTCGCGACGAACGCCCAGCAATTGCCCGATCGCCTCTTGCGTAATCAGTAACTCATTGCCAGACGATCTATCGAAGCTCATCAACAACCATCGGCACATTCTCTGATCAAGGGAATGATGCTGGTTGCACACTGCGGTTTGAGAGGTCTGGGCGATCAAGGCCTGGGTAAAAAGCAGAGCTCGATGTTGCAGTTGACCACCGAGCGAGAATTCGTGTTTCATCACTTTCCGGCTGAGTCGATAGGCGTAGCCGGCATTTTGCACCTCCGTGCTGGAGGGCATGCTGTCGCCCCCCATGAATATCGAGATACCAACCAGGCCCTCACTCCCGACCAAGGCGGTTTCGCTGCTGGAGCCATCTTCCAGAGACTAGATTAGCGAGACGATCCCACTGATTGGAAAGTG